>NZ_RQSI01000011.1:0-133733 GCF_003856955.1 Novosphingobium sp. LASN5T | reverse complement strand
GGCCTTGGTCGGCGATTTTTTCAAGGAGGGTTGGGGCTTCATCTTCGTTCCTTCGTCACTACGACGAAGCCCCAACCCTCCTTAAATCACAACCTCAAATCTGTGCCATTGGCGCTGACGGGGGACAGCCTTGCCGGTAGACCTGACCTTCTGCTGACGCCTTGAGCGAACAGCCCTTGTCCTCGGGCTCGAACCGGCCGGGAAGATTGCGGGCGTGAGCGCTGGCGGCGTAGATCAGGGTCTCTGCCTGGGCAGCAGAAAGCAACCCCTTGGCGATAAGCCCGTCGGGCAGCTGCGGCACCGCGTCCGGCTTGGGTGCCGAGATCGACCCCATGGCGACGGACTCGACGAGCGGCGTTGGATGCTCGGCCGCGCCATCGATCACGATCCGGCTGGGGCGATAGGGCAGATAGTGGCCGACCTGTGCCTCAAGCGGCGCAGTGGTTGCGAGCGCCTCGTAGGTCAGCGCGCCGATGGTCATTGACGCAGCTCGAGTGATCGTTCCAGGGGCCGGGATCGGTCGGCGTGGCGCGGCTACCAGTCGGAACGGCGAACGAGTTGGAAGGCTCGATTGTTCGGTTGCGGTCTGCCTGCTGTCGCGAGCAGGCAAGGCATCGACAAGATCGACCAGCTGGCGGAACTCGTTCGTGCGAATAGCGACGGGCTCGTTGGAGCTTTCTACCTTGTCGAAAACCAACAGTCGCGTGGTGATCCCGGTGCCGTTCCTGATGAAGGCACGTTCGACCGCAGCATTGAGCCGCAGCGACACCGGCCCCTTCACCCCGGCCAGAAACCGCGCGCAATCGAACCATTCGGGCATGATCGCGACAAGCCGCCCGCCGGGGCAAAGCCGGTTCCAGGCTGATCGCAAATGCCTCGCCCCGGTGCGGCCATCGTGGCCCCGCTCGATCCCGTGAGAATACGGCGGGTTCACCAGCACGACGCTCGGGATGATGGCGGGATCGAGCAATTCGTCGATCAGCTCGGCATCATGTCCGGTCACGCGGGCAGCCGGGAACACAGCAGTCAGGCAGTCGCGGCGCAGCGGCGAGATTTCGTTCAAGGCAAGGCGCGTACCGGCTTTGGTCGCCCAGACTGCGAGCATGCCGGTACCGGCCGAAGGTTCGAGCATGAGCTCATCGGGTATCAACCCACAGGCCCGTGCGGCAAGCCAGGCGAGGCGCGGCGGCGTTGCGAATTGCTGCCATACGATCTGCTCGTCGCTGCGATTGGTCTGGGTCGGAATTCGGTCATCGAGGCAGCAGAAGAACTGATCCGCCTCGTCGATCGGGGTTGAGAGCTGGATCTGATGGAACGCTTGCAGGTATTGAACCTGCGCCAGCTCGAGCGCAGCGTGAGCATCACGGATTGACCATGCCCCGAGTGCATCGGTTCCGCCGAAGTGGTCCGTCATGATGCGGTTGATGTCGCTGCGCGAAAGCGCGCTGCCTGCTGCCAATTGCAACGCCATTGCGTTGGCTGCCGTCACGACAAGCGGCGGAGATGGTGGATCGAATGCGAAGGCGAGGGAAGAGTTGGACATGGGAAACCTCCTGACGAGGTCCTGCGTCTCGCAGGCCTCAATCAGCCGAAGGCCCCCTCCCCTCTGGCTCGCTGATCAGGTTTTCCGAGCGAGCCTCGCCTTGAGTTCATCGTTCCAGTCGAAACCGGTCGATGCTGGCGCTCGCGAGCGGATCACACGGCCCGATGCAGAATAAGCCTTTCGCGCGCGCTGATCCGCGAGTTCGCCTCCCGGATCATTGTCGATGAACAAGTGGAGCTCGCGCACACTCTCCGGGATCGCGACGAGGCCGAACCGCTCGTTCCCGAGCGTTGCCCAGCAAGGAATCCCCGACAACTGCATGGCTGACAGGGCGCTTTCGATACCTTCGGCAAGGCCCAATCGGCCCGCTGCTGGCGGGGCCAGTCTGACAGCACCGCAGCCGAGGCTTCCCAACGCTCGCTTGGGACGCTCGAAACCTGCCAGCTTGCCACTCGCGGTATCGAGAAACGTCCTGTGTATCGCGATTATGCCGATGTCAGCTGTAACTGCCGCCAACATTGCAGGGAGGAACTGGACTGCACCACGTGGTCCGAGCGGCGTGCGCTCGAGATAACGGAGCTGATCAGAGGCACGCGAAATCCCGCGCAGCGCGAGGTATCCTTCGGCAGGGCTGTCGGAGATCGCCGTCGCCGAGTGCCACAAACGCCGCGCGTTGGAATTGAAGGCCCTTTTTTCCAGTCGATCAGCTGCCACGGCACCAGAGCCATCGAACAGGTCACGGCTGCGAACACCCTGGCGGTCCAGTGCCGCAATCACATCCTCATTCGAGCATCCCGCGAAGCAATGAAACAGAATCGCCTTTCTTCCCAATGTAACGCTCAATGAGGGAGTTCGGTCGTCATGCGCCGGGCAGCAGCACATGCCTTTGCCCCGACTCCATGTCCCCTGAAGGCTTTCGACGATGGTGCGGGCGCGGCGTTCGAGTTGATGAGCTCTGTCTAACGGGGGCATCGACCTACTCCGGTTGAGGTGCCATCCCCGTGCAGCCTCCGCTCTGCACCAGCGCCAAACCATTTTCCTACTTCACATGTTCTTTATATGTTCTCACTCGATTCGGCTATACAAGGATCGAGAAATGACAATGAAAGCTATCTTGGTCGCAAGCTTCGCGATCACCTCTGCTACCTCCGCCAGAGCCCAGGATTTGTCCGCGCCGGCCACAATGGAAGCCCCCGCCAGCCACTCTGAAGGCATCCGGATTGCTGAAACATCGAACGGCTTCCAGCTGGTCGAGCATGGGCTCTGGCGGTCCACCCGGGACGGCCCGGCATCTGTTCTCACTGTGCCACATAATGGCCGGGTCAACCTGCCATACAGATACGAACCCGAGACCAAACGTGGCCCGTCCGATTTCAGGCGAGCAAGCTACCTACCCCACATCTATGCGGCGGAAGCAAAGTACTCCTTGCCCGCGGGCCTGCTCGATGCGCTCGTATGGACAGAATCCCGATATAACCCCTTTGCGGTCAGCCCAGCAGGTGCAGCAGGTCTCGGACAGCTGATGCCAGCAACGGCAAAAGAACTCGGGGTCTTCAATCGCTTCGATCCTATGGCCAACATCTTCGGCGCTGCGCGGTATCTCCGGCAGATGCTCGACAGGTTTGGCGTGGTCCACCTGGCCGTGGCGGCCTACAATGCTGGGCCAGGGGCAGTCGAACGTGCAGGCGGCATTCCCCGAAATGGCGAAACGCCCGGATATGTCCGCGACGTCCTGCGTCACTGGCAGTTTTGATACGAACTGCGTCGAATGCCATTTGATCAGATTGAACGCTTCTCCTGACGGGCGTCACGCGGCGCGCTTTCGCCCTTTCCTGATGTCGAGGACCTTTCGCCCATCGAGGAAGTCAGCCCAATCCTGCATCATTCGCCGGCGGGGCGCGAGATACTCCGCCGCGTTGTAAGCTCCCCGGACATCATCCTTCTCTGAATGAGCGAGCTGCAACTCGACCCAATCCTCATGGTACTTCCGGATCCACATCGCCGGCTTGCCAAATTCAACCAATTGCTCGTTCGCCCAGGTGCTGGCGAGGCCTCGAAAGCCGTGGATGGTCTGGCGACTATGATATCCAAGGCGGTAAAGCGCATAGATCATCGTGTTTTCAGACAACGGCTTGTCTGGGTGGGTCCCGGGAAATAGGTAATCACCGGTCGCCGCCGATACCATTTTTCTAGCAATGAGTACGGCCTGGGCTGAAAGTGGAACGAGGTGTTCGCGCCCCATCTTCATGCGCGTAGCCGGAATCCGCCAAACGGGTTCCGTACCATCGAGATTTTCAAATTCGGATTTGACGGCCAGTCGAAGCTCTTTTGTCCTGACCCAGGTCAGCAATGCGAATAGTACTGCATCGCGGGTGATCGCCGAGCGCCGGTCACCTTCCTCTTGATAGGCTCGCAGCTTTTCGAGGAACGCAGGTATTTCCAACAGAGGAAGGCGGCTCATGTGCTTCACCCTGGGCCGAGGCTTCAGAGCGCCACTAAGGTGAGCAGTGGGATCGCTGGATGCCAGCCCGCAAGCAATCGCGAACTGAAAGACCTGCCCTACCCCTTGCTTGGCACGCCGACTGATATCGAGCGCGCCTCGTATCTCAATCCTGCGGATCATCTCCAGGACCTCGGGGGCAGTGATCTCGTGGATCAGCCTCTGTCCTAGGGAGGGGAACACGTCCCGCTCCATTCGTGACCAGACACGTTCGGCATGTGCCGGATTCAATGCCGACTGGCGGTTCTCGTGCCAGCGTTTCGCCACCATGTAGAAGGTGTCACCGTTCTCCGATATCACCTCCCCCTTGGCCTTCATTGGATCCTTGCCCTCGGCAAGGAGCGCCTTGGCCGCTTTGCGCTTGTCCCGGGCGGCGGCGATCCCCAACGCCGGATAAGCGCCAAACGACAGCAACTTCTCCTTGCCTGCAAATCGGTATTTCATCCGCCAAAGCTTCGTGCCGTTCGGCTGGACGAGCAGGAACAAGCCCTCGCTGTCGGCAAGCTTGTACGCTCGCTCGCGTGGCTTTGCATTCTTGGCTTGAGTCTCCGTCAGAGGCATGGGGGTATCGCTCCTTTCCGATACTCCGCAAAACTACCCCCAAAATACCCCCACACCAAATCTGGCTGCATGTGGAAAGCCATGGGCGCATGCGGACGCGAATCACCCGCAACCCTCTGCTTTTCTTTCGATTTTTGGAAAAATGCGGAAGCTGTCGGAAGCTTCCGGATAAGGGATTGGTAGCGGAGGAGGGACTCGAACCCCCGACACGCGGATTATGATTCCGCTGCTCTAACCGGCTGAGCTACTCCGCCCCATCGCGCGATCGCAGGGGATCGCTCGGCAGGCCGCGCTCTTAAGCGGGGAGCCGCGCGGGGTCAACAGGGGAAACACAGGGTGGAACAAGTTTCTGGACCGGTGTTCCCGTACCGTTTTATCGCCCTCGCCCGCGGAAGGAGCACTGCGCGACGCCCTCCCACGGACCGCCCCTGTAACGGTGCAACGCCAGCCCTGCGAAGCGGAACGCGCGCGGGTGGAAACCCGCCTCCAGCGCGGTCTGCAGCGACCGCGCCGCCGCGCGTTCGACCTTGTTCTGGACGGTGACGTGCAGTCGGGGGCGATGGCTGTCCTGCGCGGTCAGCAGGCCGTGGAAATGCTCGGCGATGTCGTCCCGCAGCGCCAGCAGCGGCGCACACTCGATGGCAAAGGCCGTGCCCTTGCCCAGGTCCATCACGCCGGAAAGCCGGGCCTCTGGCGGCGCATGGTCCGCGCAGACGCGCGCCAGCAAAGCCCGTGCTTCCTCCTCTGCAAAAGGCGGAAGCGCGTGGAACAGCGTTACGTGCGCGGCCAGGAAATTGCGCTCGGGCGGAAAATGGGCACGCCGCAGGCGGTCGAGCCACGCTTGTTCGGCCGGCGGCAGCGTGGCGGTGACGATCAGTGGGGAGCGCCCGGCCGGCGCCCCTGCCCCCGCCTCGTCCGCGTCAAAGCTCTCCACGTTGCCGCCGCAGCGCGAACCACTTGGCGACGTTGGCGTTGTGCTCCTGCAGGGTGGACGCGAAGACATGCCCGCCCGTGCCATCCGCCACCATATAGATCGCTTCGGTCTTCGCCGGGTTCAGCACCGCCTCGATCGAGGCGCGGCCGGGGTTGGTGATCGGCCCCTTGGGCAGGCCGACCATGGTGTAGGTATTGTAGTCGTTGACCGCCTGGATCTCCGACTGGCGGATGCGGCGGCCCAGCGGCTTGCCCTTGGTGATCGGGTAGATGATCGTGGGGTCCGCCTGCAGCAGCATCCCCTTGCGCACGCGGTTGGAATAGAGCCCGGCGACCATGCCCCGCTCGGAAGGCTTGCCCGTCTCCTTCTCCACGATAGAGGCAAGGATCACCGCGTCGCGCGGGGTCTTGGCCACCGTATCGGGCGATCGCTTCGCCCACAGCTCGGCCAGCGTCTTGTCCATCGCCGCCTGCATCCGCTTCAGCACCGCCTCGCGGCTCTCGCCACGCTGGAAAGCATAGCTGTCGGGCAGGACCGAGCCTTCTTCCGGCACGGCGACCCTGCCGGTCAGCAGCGGCTGGTTTATCAGCCGCTCGTAGACCATGATCGACGGCAACCCTTCAGGCACGGTCACCATCCGGCGGATGGTGCCTTCGGCGCCCTGCAGGATCTTGAGGATTTCCGAAGCGCTGGCATGGCGCGGCAGCAGGAATTCGCCGGCCTTGATCGGCTCGTCGCTGCCGAACAGCTTGGCATGGGCGCGGAACGAGGAGGCCGAGGGGATCGCCCCTTCCTTTTCCAGCTTGGCCGAGATGCTCCACAGCGCCACGCCATCGGGCACGACGAAGGTGGTGTCCTTCGCCAAGGGTCCAGGGCCGTACCACGTGTAGAAAAAGCGGCCGACCGCGAACAGCAGCACCGTCGCCACCACCAGCGCCAGCAGCCAGGCCTTGCCGCGAAACATCATCTTCCGGCTCCCGGCTTTGCCGCGGACGCCACGCCGACGCCTGCTCAGACCGCTTTCACGATCAGGCTGGCGTTGGTGCCGCCGAAACCAAAGCTGTTGTTGAGCGCCGCGCGCACCGTGCGCTTCCTGGCATGGTGCGGCACAAGGTCCACGCCCTCGGTCCCCTCGTCGGGATTGTCGAGGTTGAGCGTCGGCGGCACGATCTGGTCGCGGATGGCGAGGATGCAGAAGATCGCTTCCACCGCGCCCGCGCCGCCCAGCAGGTGGCCGATGGCGGACTTGGTGCTGCTCATCGAAGCGCCGCCCAGATCATTGCCCAGCACGCGCTTCACCGCGCCCAGTTCGATCGTGTCGGCCATCGTCGAGGTGCCATGGGCGTTGACATAGTCGATGTCGCCCGGCTCCATCCCCGCCTTGCGCAGCGCCATGCGCATGGCCAGTTCCGCGCCCTTGCCTTCCGGGTGCGGCGCGGTGACGTGGTAGGCGTCGCCCGACAGGCCATAGCCGACGACTTCGGCATAGATCTTCGCGCCGCGCGCCTTGGCGTGCTCGTACTCTTCCAGCACCACCACGCCCGCGCCCTCGCCCATCACGAAGCCGTCGCGGTCCTTGTCATAGGGGCGGCTCGCCTGTTCGGGGCGATCGTTGTAGCTGCAGTTCAGCGCGCGCGCCTGCGCGAAGCCGGCCACGCCCAGCGGGTTGATCGTGCTTTCCGCACCGCCCGCCAGCATCACGTCGGCATCGCCGTCCTTGATCATCCGGGCCGCGTCACCGATCGAGTGCGCGCCGGTGGAGCAAGCCGTCACCACCGCGTGGTTCGGCCCCATCAGGCCATACTTGATCGAGACCTGGCCCGAGATCAGGTTGATCAGCCGCCCGTGGACGAAGTGGGGAGAAACCCGGCCCGGTCCCTTTTCGTGCAGGACGATCGATTCGCTTTCGATGCCCGGCAGCCCGCCGATGCCCGACCCGATCGAGCAGCCGGTGCGCTGCTTCAGATCGTCATCCATGTCGACAAGGCCGGCGTCTTCCAGCGCCTGCCCGGCGGCGTCGATGCCATAGACGATGAACGGATCGACCTGGCGCTGGATCTTGTGATCGACGCGCTTGCCTGGGTCGAAGCCGTATTCGTGATCCGCCGGCTTCACTTCACAGGCGATCAGGCACTTCTGACCCGTCGTATCGAACTTCGTGATCGGCCCCGCACCGGATTTGCCGGCCAGCAGGTTTTTCCACACGGTTTCAACGTCGGCTCCCAGCGGAGTGACGAGGCCCAGTCCGGTTACGACCACACGACGCATGATATTCTCCGAAACTTCCATTCGCGGCCCTGGCCCATCGCTGGCCTGGCACTTTCACGCACAACAGGCCCAGACCCCTTGCGGGCTGAGCCTGTCGAGGCCCCGTCCTTCACTTTCCGGCCGGGAGTCCGGGGAAAAAGGACAGCCCTTCGACAAGCGCAGGGCAGACGGGGGTAATCTGTAAGAGCCTGATCAGCCCTTGTTTTCGTCGATGTACTTGATCGCGTCGGAAACGGTGGAGATCTTCTCCGCCGCGTCGTCCGGGATCTCGACGCCAAATTCTTCCTCGAAGGCCATGACCAGCTCGACGATGTCGAGCGAATCGGCGCCCAGGTCGTCGATGAAGCTGGCGTCTTCGGTGACCTTGTCGGCCTCGACGCCGAGGTGCTCGACAACGATCTTCTTAACGCGGTCGGCGGTATCGCTCATAAATGCCCCTTCGAAGGAAAGCGGTTGGTTTTTGTTTCGGCTTTCGCCCTAATGTGCGGATTGCTGGCTGGCAAGTAGGGCGTGAACGGCGATGCCGCAAGCACCCCACGGCCCGCCGTCATCCCTTTGACGGTTCCACCACCCGGATATGCAGTTCGCGCAGCTGCTTGAGGCCCGCCGGCGAAGGCGCGCCCATCAGCAAATCCTCCGCGCGCTGGTTCATCGGGAACAGCGAGATTTCGCGCAGGTTCTGCACGCCGCAGATCAGCATGACGATACGGTCCACGCCGGCGGCCATGCCCCCGTGCGGCGGCGCGCCATACTGGAACGCGCGGTAAAGGCCGCCGAAACGTTCCTCGACGTCCTCCTTCGACAGGCCGACCAGCTCGAACGCCTTGACCATCGTTTCGGGCGACTGGTTGCGGATCGAGCCGGACGCGATCTCGTAGCCGTTGCAGACGAGATCGTACTGGAAGGCGTTGATCGTCAGCGGGTCCTGCGTGTTCAGCGCCTCCAGCCCGCCCTGCGGCATCGAGAACGGGTTGTGGCTGAACTCGACCTTCTTGTTCTCCTCGTCCCATTCGTAGAACGGGAAATCGACGATCCAGCACAGCGCGAACCGGTCCTTGTCGATCAGGCCGAGCTGTTCGCCCACGCGGTTGCGGGCAAGACCCGCGAGCTTGGCCGCCTGGTCTTCCTTGCCGGCCGCGAAGAACAGGCCGTCGTCCGCCCCCAGGCCAAGTTCGGCATAGAGCTTCTCCATGCCTTCCGTGCCGTGGTTCTTGGCGATCGGACCGCCGAATTCGCCGCCCTTGCGGGTAACGTAGCCAAGCCCGGCAAAGCCTTCGCCCCGCGCCCAGTCGTTCATGTCGTCGAAGAACTTGCGGCTCTTGTCGGCCGTGCCCGGCGCCGGAATGGCGCGAACCACGCCGCCCGTGCCCACGATCTTCTCGAACAGGCCGAACCCGGACTGGGTGAAGTGCCCCGAAACGTCGGTAATGAGCAGCGGGTTGCGCAGGTCCGGCTTGTCCGAACCATACTTCAGCATGGCTTCGCTGTAGGGGATGCGCGGGAACTCGCCGATCGGGGTGACCGGGCGTCCTTCCGCAAACGCCTCGAACACGCCGCCGATCACCGGCTCCATCGTTTCCCAGACTTCTTCCTGCGTCACGAAGCTCATTTCCAGGTCGAGCTGGTAGAACTCGCCCGGCAGGCGGTCGGCGCGCGGGTCCTCGTCGCGGAAGCACGGGGCGATCTGGAAATAACGGTCGAAGCCCGCCACCATCAGCAGCTGCTTGTACTGCTGCGGCGCCTGCGGCAGCGCATAGAACTTGCCGGGATGGATGCGGCTCGGCACCAGGAAGTCGCGCGCGCCTTCGGGGCTGGAGGCGGTGAGGATCGGCGTCGAATATTCGGTGAAGCCGGCCGCTTCCATGCGCCGGCGCATGTCCGAAATGACCTTGGTGCGCTTGACGATGTTGGCGTGCAGCGTTTCGCGGCGCAGGTCGAGGAAGCGGAACTTGAGGCGGATGTCCTCCGGATATTCCTGTTCGCCGGCCACCGGCAGCGGCAGCTCCTCCGCCGCCGCCAGCACCGTGGCGGACCGGGCGAAGACCTCGATCGCGCCGGTCGGCAGGTTCGGGTTGACGGTGCCTTCGGCGCGCGCCTTCACTTCGCCATCGATCGTCACCACGCTTTCCACGCGCAGCCCTTCCAGCAGCGGCAGCGCCGCGCTGTCGGCATCGGCGACGATCTGCGTCATGCCATAGTGATCGCGCAGATCGACGAACAGCACGCCGCCGTGATCGCGCTTGCGATGGACCCAGCCGGAAAGGCGAACCACCTGGCCGACATGCTCGCGCGAGAGGGCGCCGCAGGTATGGGAACGGTAAAGGTGCATCGAAGGTCTTTCCAATCGGTCTGCAATAAGGCAGGGGGATATGCGCGGCTAACAGGCGATAGCCGTCATTTTGTCAAGCCGAGGACCCGCACGGGTCCATCCACAGGCCCCCGAAGGGGACGGGGTCAAAAAGAAAAGATCGATGAAGATACATTCGCTGATCACCACCACCGACGCTCTCGCCGCCTTGTGCGAACGCCTCGCGAAGTCCGATTTCGTCACCGTCGACACGGAATTCATGCGCGAGAACACCTATTGGCCCGAACTCTGCCTGGTGCAGATCGCCAATACCGAGGAAGCCGCCGCCGTCGATCCGCTCGCGCCGGGAATCGACCTTTCCCCGCTGCTCGACCTGCTGGTCGACAACGAGGAGGTGCTCAAGGTTTTCCACGCCGGTGGGCAGGACGTGGAAATCATCTACAACCTCACCGGCAAGACCCCGCACCCGATCTTCGACACGCAGATCGCGATGATGGCGGTCAGCCAGTCGGAACAGATCGGCTATTCCAACCTCGTCGAAAGCTGGCTGGGCCTGTCGATCGACAAGGGCGCGCGCTTCACCGACTGGTCGCGCCGGCCGCTCACCGAACGGCAGATCGAATACGCGATCGGCGATGTCACGCACCTGTCGAAGATCTTTCCCAAGCTGCTCAAGCGCCTGATCAAGACCGGGCGCGGCGAATGGCTCGACATCGAGATGGAAAAGCTGGCGGACCCGGCCAACTACAAGTCCGATCCGCAGACCGTGTGGCAGAAGATCCGCCCCCCCAGCCGCAACCCCGCGGTCCTTGGCCGGATGCGGGCCATCGCCGCCTGGCGCGAGGCCGAGGCGATGGACAAGAACATCCCGCGCGGCCGCATCATGCGCGATGAAACGCTGGCCGACATCGCCAGCCACCCCCCGCGCGAACAGCACGAACTCGCCAAGGTGCGCGGGCTTTCGAGCGGATGGAAGGACAACGAGATCGGCCGCCGCCTGATGCAAACGCTCGCCGAGGCGAAGCCGCTGACCGAAGCCGAAATGCCGCCCAAGGCGCCGCGCGGCGCGCCGCTGGGCAAGGAAGGCGCGCTGGTGGCCGACCTGCTCAAGCTGCTGCTCAAGATTCGCAGCCGCGAGATCGACATCGCCGCCCGCCTGCTGGCGCGCAGCGACGATCTGGAGGCGCTGGCCGCCGGGCAGCGGCGCAATCTGCCGATCCTGGAAGGATGGCGCTTCGAACAGTTCGGGCGCGACGCGCTCGATCTCGTCGAGGGCAAGCTGGCCTTCGCGGTCGTCGGCGGCAAGCTCAAGATGGCGCACATCGACGACATCGGCGGCGGCAGCGCGGCCGAACCGGTCGCGCATATCGACTGAGCGCATGTCCACCTACCTGCCCACGCTCAAGCAGCTCCAGTATCTCGTCGCCCTGCACGAACACGGCCACTTCGGCCGAGCGGCGGATGCGTGCTTCGTCTCGCAGTCCACGCTTTCGGCTGGCCTGCGCGAACTGGAAACGCTGCTGGGCGTGACGCTGGTCGAACGCACCCGCCGTGTCGTGCGCTTCACGCCGCTGGGCAACCAGGTCGTCGCCAAGGCGCACCGCCTGCTGCGCGAGGCGGAGGAGTTGTCCGAACTCGTCCAGTCGCACGGCGCGCCGCTGGCCGGCGAACTGCGCATGAGCGTGATCCCCACGATCGCGCCGTTCCTGCTGCCGCGCATCCTGCCCCGCCTGCGCAAGGAACGCCCGCAACTGCGCCTGTTCCTGCGCGAGGAGCCGAGCGCGGCGGCGATCGAATCGCTCCACCACGGGCGCGCGGACTGCGTGCTGCTGGCCCTGCCCTTCCCCACCGGCGAGGTGGAAGCGGAGCACCTGTTCAACGACCGGCTCTATGTCGCCTTCCCCAAGGACGATCCGCGCGATCCGCCGGCCAGCGTTCCGCCCAGCATCATCGACGAGAATCGCCTGCTGCTGTTGGAGGACGGGCACTGCCTGAAGGAACACGCGCTGGCCGCGTGCAATCGCCCGGAACTGCGCGCCAGCGCAACGATGATCGGCACGTCGCTGCACACCCTGGTGCAGATGGTCGATAACGGGCTGGGCCTGACCATGCTGCCCGAAATGGCGGTCGAGGCGGGCATTCTCCACGATACCGAGATCGTCGCGCGCCCGCTACAGGCCGACCATGCCTGGCGCGAGATCGCGCTGGTCTGGCGCAAGAATTCGCCGCGGGGCGAAGAGTTCAGGCTGCTGGCGCAGGAGCTGCGGGCCGGCTGAAACGACGCCGGCTGACCAGCGTCAGTCCATGTGCTTGAGGCCCACCCGCAGATAATCCCACCCGGTCACCAGCGTCAGCGCGGCCGCGCCCCACAGCGTGGTGAGCCCCACGGTGTGCGGCAGGTTGAAGGTGAAGCCGCCCAGCGTCGCCGTCCAGCCCGGCAGCGCCCCGCCCAGGATCAGCGCGCCCAGCGACACCATCTGGAACGTCGTCTTCCACTTGGCGAGCTTGGACACCGGCACCGAAACCTGGATGCCGCCCAGAAACTCGCGCAGGCCCGACACGGCGATCTCGCGCAGCAGGATCACCAGCCCCGCGATCACGTGCATGTCGCCGACATAAGGGCCGGTCAGCACGCCCTGCGCGGTCAGCACGAGGATGACCGCCGCCACCATGATCTTGTCGGCGATGGGATCGAGGAAGATGCCGAGCTTCGAGACCGCCCCCTGCGCCCGCGCCAGATAGCCGTCGAAATAGTCGGTGATGCCCATCAGGCAATAGACCGCGAAACCGATCCCGTAGCCCAGCGGCCAGCGGGGGAACCACAACAGCGCGGCTAGCACCGGAACGGTGACAATGCGCGACAGCGTCAGGATGTTGGGCAGCGTCAGCATCACCCCTGCCATACGATGCTCTGCCGCAACGCGAAACCTCCAGTCCTGAATTTTCTGACGTCACGGAAACATCACGCGAAACTGCAACGAGGCGTGGCCCGCAACGGGACACCCGCGTGGCCACCGGTGCCGGAATTGCCTCCGGCCTGTGTGAAAACATGCGTTTGCCCCTTGCCCGCACCGGTCTTGGCGGTAAGGGTCTGCGGCGAACGGGGATGCTTGGCCAGAAAGTATGACGACATCGACGCATCTCATTCATACGCGCCGGTTTCTGCCCTTGTTCGTCACGCAGCTGCTGGGCGCGTTCAACGATAATCTCTTCAAGAACGCGATGGTGCTGTACGTGGTTTACAGCATCTACAACTCCGAAGCGGAAGAGGCGCGCTTTTCCGCGATAGCCTCGGCACTGTTCATCCTGCCGTTCTTCCTGCTTTCGGCGCTGGCCGGGCAACTGGCCGACATGCGCGACAAGGCGCGGATCATCCGCATCATCAAGTTCTGCGAAATCCTGATCATGCTGGCGGGCGGCGCCGGCCTGGTGCTGGCATGGAAGGGCATCGCCATCCACACCGCCGCCATTCCACTGATGCTGGCCGCGCTGCTGGCCATGGGGGTGCATTCCACCTTTTTCGGTCCGATCAAGTACGCGATCCTTCCGCAGCACCTGCACGCCAACGAGGTGCTGGCCGGCACCGGACTGGTCGAAGCGGGCACCTATCTCGCGATTCTGGCGGGTACGATCCTGGCGGGATGGATTCCGGTCGAATGGGCCGCAGGGGGCGTGATCGTCACCGCCATGATCGGCTATCTCGCCGGCCGGCAGGTTCCCCCGGCAGAGCCGCTGATTGCCGCGCAACCGCTCGATTACCACATCTGGCGTTCCTCGCTAACGCTCATCCGCAACACCACCCGGCACCGGCGCGTGTTTCTGGCGATCATGGCGATCAGCTTCTTCTGGACGATCGGCGCGGTGCTGTTCATCCAGTTCCCCCCGCTCGCCAAGAACGTGCTCAGCGCCAGCAAGGAAGTGGCCAGCCTGTTCCTCGTGGTGTTCTCGATCGGCGTCGCCATCGGCTCGGTTTCGATCAACGCGCTGCTCAAGGGGACGGTATCGGCACGCTATTCGCCGTGGTCGGTGATCGCGATGGGCCTGTTCATCGTCGCCTTCCACTTCGTTTGCCGGGCCTGGACGCCGCCCGAGGACGGCCTGCTGATGAACGTCGGAACCTTCGTCCATCATCCCATGGCGGTGCCGCTGCTGCTTTCGCTGCTCGGCATCGCGGTGGCCGGCGGCATGTTCGTGGTGCCGCTCTACGCGTTCCTCACCACCGTGGTCGACAAGTCCGAAACCGCGCGCACGATCGCGGCCAACAACATCGTCAACTCGGGCGCGATGGTCGTCGGCGCAGCGCTGGCGGCGGGCCTCAGCGCGGCCAAGGTGGCGCTGATCGACCAGTTGCTGCTGGGCGCGGCGATGTGTCTGGTATCCGCCTGGCTTGGCCAGTTGCTCTACGCGGCCGAGCGCGCCTGCGCCGATGAGGTTTCGCCAGCCTGACCCGGCACGGCCGTCCGCCCGGTCAGGCGATCCACGCCATGATGGCGACGACGCAGGCGCAATAGGCGATCAGGAAGTCCTTGACGTCCTGCCGGGTGATATGGCGCGGATCGACCGGTTTCGAACGCAGCTCGGCACGGCGCATCGCTTCCAGCACTTCCGGCTCGAACACTGGCAACGCGCGGAGAACCCGCGCCGGCAGGCGTCGCCGGAACGGATGACCGGATGTTTTGCGAAGACCGAACTGGGGGCGAAGCGACGTTTCCATGACGCCGCTTTAACGCCTTGTTCACCACTGTGATCCCCGGTTCAGCGTCGCTTTTTGGCACAGTGCCGGAGCGGGACAGTTATGCGGTGGCGGCTTCCGACATGGCGATGATCCGCGCCCATTCGTCCGGCTTCACCGCCGACACCGACAGGCGCGATTGCCGGATCAGGTCCATGTCGGCCAGTTCCGGCGTGGCCTTGATCTGCTTGAGCGTGACCGGGTGCTTCAGTTTTTCGACCGGCTTGACCTTGACCGCGGCCCACTTGCCCTCCGGATCGGTCGGGTCGGTGATGCCGCCCTTGCTGATGGTGATCACGCCCACGATCTCCAGCCCGATGTTGGAGTGGTAGAAGAAGGCGAGATCGCCTTCCTTCATCGTGCGCAGGTTCCGCGCGGCCAGATGGTTGCGCACGCCGTCCCACGTCCCCTCGCCTTCGGCAACGAGATCGTCCCAGCTATAAGCGTCGGGTTCCGACTTCATCAGCCAAAGCGCCATCCCATCCTTGATTTTGATCATGAAAGCCTTCCGCAAACCGGGTATGCGGGCCTCATAACCGCAATTTGCGCACAGGAATATCATGAACCTCGAAACTTTGCCGGTGCTCTCGCTCGCCAGCGATCCCGCCGCGCTTTCCCGCGATCTGGGCGAAAGCTTCCAGACTTTCGGCTTCGCCATGGTGCGCGACCACGGCATCGATCCGGACCTGATCGGTCGGGCGTGGCGCCTGACCGAAGCCTTCTTCGCGCTGCCGGAGGAGGAGAAGCGCTCGTACTTCCTCGATGGCCTTGCCGGCGCGCGCGGCTATACCCCGTTCGGCGTGGAAATCGCCAAGGGCGCAAAGGCGCGCGACCTCAAGGAGTTCTGGCACGTTGGGCGCGACCTGCCGGCGGGCCACCCGCTGGCCACCACGTCGATGCCGCCCAACATCTGGCCGACGCGGCCGGAAGGCTTCCGCGAGACGTTCGAAGCGCTCTACGCCGCGTTCGACCAGACCGGCGCGCGCATCCTGGCGCGCATCGCGGTGTGGCTGGGGCTGGATGAAAACTGGTTCGATCCTGCCATCGCCGACGGCAACTCGGTCATGCGCCTGCTGCACTATCCGCCGGTGCCCGATGCCGAAGGCGGCGCGATCCGCGCCGGCGCGCACGAGGATATCAACCTGATCACCCTGCTGCTGGGCGCGGAAGAAGCGGGCCTCGAACTGCTGACCAAGGATGGCCGCTGGATCGGCGTCTCCCCGCCTGACGGCGCGCTCGTCGTCAACATCGGCGACATGCTGCAGCGCCTGACCAACCACGTGCTGCCATCGACCACGCACCGCGTCCGCAATCCGGAAGGCCCGCGCACCGCGTTCAGCCGCTATTCTATGCCCTTCTTCCTGCACCTGCGCAGCGACTTCGCCTTCCGCACGCTGCCCCAGTGCATCACGCCGGAGAATCCGGACCGCTATCCGGTATCGATCACCGCCGACGATTGCCTGCAGGAACGCCTGCGCGAAATCGGCCTGAAGAAATAGGTGGGGCGGCGCGGTCGGTTCATGAAGGACCGATCGCGCACGGGCTTTATGTGATGTTGGACCGGTAGGGGGATGGTGGACGCACTAGGGCTCGAACCTAGGACCCGCTGATTAAGAGTCAGCTGCTCTACCAACTGAGCTATGCGTCCATTCCCGTCATCGAAACGGGGGGATGGTGGAGCCGAGGGGGATCGAACCCCTGACCTCTACAATGCCATTGTAGCGCTCTCCCAGCTGAGCTACGGCCCCACGGTATCCAGCGGAAACGCCCTGGGAGGCGCTCCGTCCGGCAGTTGCCCTGCCGGGAGCCGGGCCTTTAAGTGAGGCCCGCGCGGCTGGCAAGAGCAATTTTCGCCACCGCCGCAATTTTGTGACCGGAGCTTCCGGACCCGCAAAGTGCCGGGCCGGAAGCGCCAGCCGGAACTCAGTTTTCGTCGGCTTCGTCGTCGTGACCGGGCACGCCCAGGTCATCGTCGCCGCCCAGATCGACGTCGTTGTCGGGCGAATCGCCGTCCTCGTCGATATCCAGATCCTCGTCGGCCAGATCGACGTCGGCGTCGGCCTCGACCTTCTCCTTCTGGATTTCCTCATAGGGAATCGGCTGCTTGGACTTCAGCACCGGCTCGGGCTGCCAAGCGTACTTGCATTCGACGCAGGTGACCGGGTCCGCGTTGCCCAGGTCGTAGAAGCGGGTGCCGCACTTCGGGCAGGTGTGCTTGGCGCCCCATTCAGGCTTGACCATGAAATGTCCTCGATCTTGCCGGCGGCGGAAAGCCGCAGGCCGGAAACTTGTGCTTGATGGTTACCCGCGCCGCCAAAATCAAGCCACCGGGCACCAATCGGTCGCGCGCCTTGCCATAGCGCGATGGCGCTGTCAAAAGCCCGCGTTCGCAAAGGCCCCGGCCCCGCCCGATCCGCCCGATACCAAGACCCGCCAGGAAGACCCCGACGTGACCGCTGCCGATCCTGCGCAGATGCGCCCCCGCCGCTTCACCGCCACCGGCCCGCTGCGTGGCCGCATCCGGGTGCCGGGCGACAAGTCGATCAGCCACCGGTCGCTGATGCTGTCCTCGCTGGCGGTGGGCGAAAGCCGCGTGACGGGCCTGCTGGAAGGGGAGGACGTGCTGTCCACCGCCGCCGCGATGCGCGCGATGGGCGCGGACATCGAACGCACAGGCCCCGGCGAATGGCGGATAAACGGCGTGGGCGTTGGGGCACTGTTGCAACCGGCGCAGGCACTCGACATGGGCAATTCGGGCACGTCCACGCGGCTGCTGATGGGTCTCGTCGCCAGCCATCCGATCACGGCATGCTTCACCGGCGATGCCAGCCTGTCCAAGCGCCCGATGGGCCGGGTAATCACGCCGCTGTCCAATATGGGTGCGACGTTCACCGCCTATCCCGGCGGCCGCCTGCCGCTGATGGTGCAGGGCGCGGCGCCGGCGGTGCCGATCGCCTACCGCCTGCCCGTCGCCTCGGCGCAAGTAAAAAGCGCGGTGTTGCTCGCCGGCCTCAACACGCCGGGCACGACGACGGTGATCGAGCCGGTGCCGACGCGTGACCATTCCGAACGCATGTTGCGCGGCTTCGGCGCGGAGCTGACCGTCGAGGTCGACAGCGACGGCGCCCGCGTGATCCGCCTGCGCGGCGAAGCGGACCTGATGCCGCAGACGATCGACGTGCCGGGCGATCCTTCATCCGCCGCGTTCTTCGCGGTGGCGGCGCTGCTGGTGCCGGGGTCCGATCTGGTGATCGAGAACGTCGGGCTCAATCCCACGCGCGCGGCGCTGTTCGACGTGCTGCGCCAGATGGGCGGCAGCATCGAGGAACTGGATGCGCGCGACGTGGGTGGCGAACCGGTGGCCGACCTGCGCGTTCGCCATTCGCCGCTGACCGGCATCGCGGTCGATCCGGCAGTGGTGCCCAGCATGGTGGACGAGTTCCCCGTGCTGTTCGTCGCCGCCGCGCTGGCCAGGGGGCGCACGGTGACAACGGGGCTGGAGGAACTGCGCGTCAAGGAATCGGACCGCATTGCCGCCATGCGCGCGGCGCTGGAGCTGGCCGGCGCAACCGTGCGCGAGACCGAGGACGGGTTGATCATCGACGGCACCGGCGGCGATCCGCTGCGCGGCGGCGGCAATCATCCGGTCGTCACGCACCTCGACCACCGCATCGCCATGGCCATGGCCGTGGCGGGCCTGGCCAGCAAAGCCGGGGTCGAAGTGGATGACACCCGTCCCATCGCCACCAGCTTCCCCGCGTTCGAGGCGCTGCTGGCCGGGGCGATGCAGGCGGCGTGATGGCGGATACATGCGCATGACGGACACCGGCGCGAACATCGCGGGCTTCGCGGGAATGGCCTGCATCATCTTCGCCTATGCCTATACCACCCGGCAACAGACGCCGAACCCGTTCGTCCAGCACGGCGTGAACCTGGCCGGCGCGGGATTGCTGACGCTGTCGCTGCTGGTGCACATGAACCCGGCATCGTTCGTCCTCGAATTCTTCTGGGCCGCGATCGCCATCTGGGGGCTGGTCAAGGCCTACCGCAACCGGAGAGCGCAACCGTGATCATCGCCGTGGACGGCCCCACCGCATCGGGCAAGGGCACCATCGCCAAGGCGCTGGCCCGGCACTATGGCCTGCCGCATCTCGACACCGGGCTGCTCTATCGCGCAGTGGGCTGGCAAGTGGCGCACACCGGCGGCGATCCGGACAAGGCCGACGACGCGCTGGCGGCCACAGCGTTTCCCGAGGCGCTGCTCGACGAGCCGGAGCTTCGCAGCGAAGCGACCGGCAGCCTTGCCAGCCGCGTGTCGGTCCACCCCGCCGTGCGCGCCGCGCTGCTGGAGCGGCAGCGCGCGTTCGCCCACCAGCCGGGCGGCGCGGTGCTGGACGGGCGCGACATCGCCACTGTGATCGTGCCCGGGGCCGACGCCAAGCTGTTCGTGACGGCCAGCGTGCCCGCGCGGGCGCTGCGGCGGTGGAAGGAAATGCGCGAACGCGGGCAGGACGTTAGCCGCGAGGCGATCGAGGCGGACCTCGCCCGGCGCGACGAGCGCGACAGCACCCGTGCCGAAGCCCCGCTGCGCCAGGCCGAGGGCGCGGCGCTGCTCGATACCTCCGCGATGCCGCCCGAAGTGGCGATTGCCGCCGCGATCGCGCTGGTCGACCGGCAGGTGGCTGGAAATATTTCGTCCCGCTCCTGAAATCCGCGCCGCTTCCGCCGTCCTGCGATTGTGGTTAACGGCGCGGAGGCGAAAATGTGGATCGATCGGGAAGACATTACCCATCTGCACAAGCGCCGCGCGCGGCGCATCGGTTTCGAGCTGCCCGTCCGGGTGAAGCACGGGCTGGTTCGGTCAACGGCCATGCTTAAGGACCTGACAACCCATGGCGCCCGTATCGCGGGCATCGCCGAACTGCACATCGGCGAAGGGCTGACGCTGTTCCTGCCCGATCAGCCCGCGACCACGGCTTTCGTCGTCTGGTCCGAACCGATGTCGTCCGGACTCGAATTCGCGTCGCCACTGGGCGAGAATACTTTCGCCGAACTGGTTGCCGGCTACGCGCTGGGACAGGCCCGCCCCCACATCGCCAGCGGCCTGGAAGCGCTGCGCACGCTGCGGCCCGCCTATTGCTGAGGCGTTCCGCGCGGGCCGATCAATCCCCCGCGCCACGGCGCATGGCGCCGAAGAGATGGACCACCATCGCGAGTACCGTGCCCACGACCAGCCCGACCACCGCCGAGACCCCGGCATAGGCCAGCCAGCCGGCAACGCCGCCCGGCACCCCTTGCCCCACGCCCGCCTGCACCGCGTGCTGGATGCCGTGCGCCAGGGCCGCCGGATGGTGGAACCCCAATTCGTCCGCGCCGTGGAGCAGGATGCCCCCGCCGACCCACAGCATCGCCGCCGTGCCCACCGTGGCCAGCAACCACATCACGCGCGGCATCGCCGCCACCAGCATTCGCCCGAACCGTCGCGTCATCGCCCCCGCGCCCGGCCGCCGGGCGAGATGAAGGCCGATATCGTCCATCTTCACGATCACGCCCACCGCGCCATAGACCGCGATGGTGATGAGAATGCCTACGATCGCGAGGATGATCGCGCGCGCGATCAAGCCCTGCCCGCTGACTTCGGCCAACGCGATCGCCATGATCTCCGCCGAAAGGATGAAATCGGTGCGCACCGCGCCTGCCACCCGCTGATGTTCGAACGCGGCAACATCACCGACAGGACCGTCGAGCGTTTCGCCGTGCTTGTCGCCGCCGAGCTTCTCCATCACCTTTTCCGCGCCTTCGAACGACAGGTACAGCCCACCCAGCATGAGCAGCGGCACCACCGCGGCCGGCAGGAACTCGCTGAGGATCAGGGCGATCGGCAGCAGGAACAGCAGCTTGTTGCGCAGGCTGCCGCGCGCGATGCGGAAGATCACCGGCAGTTCGCGATCCGGTGTGAAGCCGGTGACGTAGGACGGCGTGACCGCCGCGTCATCGATCACCACGCCCGCCGCCTTGGCCCCGGCCTTGCCCGCCGCCGCGCTCACATCGTCCAGCGAGGCGGCCGCCGCGCGGGCGATCACCGAAACATCGTCAAGCAGCGCGACCAGGCCCGATGGCATGTAAAATTATGTCCCTGAAAGCAGTTGGCCCGCCCGGTGTGGACAGGCCAATGGATTATCGCAAGGCGCAACAACGGGCAATCGCGGCGAAACCGGCGAGGACGGGCGTGGGAGAATGAGTATTTCATCCGATGCGGTTGTTTTGGAACGGCGTGCCCCCGCTTTGGCGGCAAGGCGGCGTGCCAAGCGCAACAGCCTTAACGCGCCCTACACCTTGTCGCCCAACGCTCCGTTAGCGGCATAGGGGTAGAACCGCAGGATCGATACGGATGGTCGCCACAACGGCGACATCAAGGAGAGATTGGTCGCCCATGCTACGTTTTGCCCCCCGCTATGGAATCATCTCGCCCTGCCTCGTGCGGCCGGCGCGACGAGGAGCGATCCGGGCGGCGAACGATAACGGCGCGCCGCGCACCGGGCAGGACCTTCAGGCGGATTCGCTGGTCGACGCGGCGCTGCGCCTGTTCGGCACGCACGGCCTTTCGGCGGCGGCGCGGGCCTGCGACGCCGCCCACGAGGCGGAACGCCTGGGCGATCACGAGCGCGCCGAATGGTGGATCGCGGTATGCGACACGCTGGACCACCGCATGGCCCGCGCCTTCCGCCGCCAGCAGGCGCGGGCACGGTAGGAAGGGCCGGGAGCGCGGCGCGGGGGCGGGTTGGGTATGTCCAGGAACGCGAAGATCGCCGCTATCATCAGCGTCATTCCGCTGACGTTCTTTCTGATCTATCTGAGTTTAGCCGTCCAGTGCGCGATCAATGGCGACCCGGCATTTGACGTTGTGGTCAAACCGGCTGTGGTAATGATGGCTTTCCCGCTTATGTATCTTCTCCAGGACGGAAAGAGCCGGCAGGAAATAATAGACCATCTTTTGGTGGTTTTCAGCATGGCCGGTGGAACTGCGCTGGTGCTCAGTTTCGGACTGGCATGGCTGGCGGATTGGCGTGTCAGGAAGGCGATCGCCTTCAGCGCCGACGATAAACCGCAGCCGACGGCGGAAGGCACGCGGACCAAGGTTGGCGATATCTTTGATTGACGTGGCCGCGGGCACCGCCGCGCTAACCGTCCCAGCACCCGACCCGTATAACGCATCCTTCGACAAGCTCGGGACGAACGGGTTTGGGGATTGGAGACACACCCGCACCCTCCGTTCCCCGGCCATTTCCGCCCGTGGATTCATCCACCGTTCAGGCTGATCGCGAGACTCGGAAACAGCGCCGCAATGCTTCGCTTGCTATTGCGAACTGTTATCACAAAAACCTTGCAGATCATACCTTTTTCGCGGTTGCTTTCGCCAAAAAGCGGGCCTACGGGCCGTTTTACCCGTCAGGCACCCTTCCCGGCACGCGGGACGCGGGAGGGCTGAGAGGCGGTTGCTTGAGCGTTTGTCCCGCGTCTACGGGGAAAGGACCGTAAAGCATGGCACGCAAGAAGATCGCACTCATCGGCGCAGGCAATATCGGTGGCACTCTGGCCCACCTCGCCGCCCAGAAGGAACTGGGTGATATCGTCCTGTTCGACGTCGTCGAGGGCGTTCCGCAGGGCAAGGCGCTCGACCTTTCGCAGTGCGGCCCGGTCGAGGGCTTCGACGCCAGCATCATCGGCACCAACGATTACAAGGACATCGCGGGCGCGGACGTCATCATCGTCACCGCCGGCGTCGCCCGCAAGCCGGGCATGAGCCGTGACGACCTGCTGGGCATCAACCTGAAGGTCATGAAGGCCGTGGGCGAAGGCATCCGCGACAACGCGCCCGACGCCTTCGTCATCTGCATCACCAACCCGCTCGACGCGATGGTCTGGGCGCTGCGCGAATTCTCCGGCCTGCCGCACAACAAGGTGGTGGGCATGGCGGGCGTGCTCGATTCGGCGCGCTTCAGCACGTTCCTGGCCTGGGAATTCGGCGTTTCGGTGCGCGACGTGAACTCGTTCGTGCTCGGCGGCCACGGCGACACCATGGTTCCGGTGGTCGAATATTCGACCGTCGCCGGCATCCCCGTCACCGACCTCATCAAGATGGGCGCCTCCACCCAGGAAAAGATCGACGCGATCGTGGCGCGCACCCGTTCGGGCGGCGGCGAAATCGTCGGCCTGCTCAAGACCGGTTCGGCGTTCTATGCCCCCGCCGCCTCGGGCATCGCCATGGCCGAAGCCTATCTGGGCGACCAGAAGCGCGTGCTGCCCTGCGCCGCCTATGTCGACGGCGCCTATGGCGTTGACGGCCTCTACGTGGGCGTGCCGGTGGTGATCGGCGCGGGCGGCGTGGAAAAGGTCATCGAGATCAGCCTCGACGACGCGGCCAAGGCCAACCTCCAGGTCTCGGTCGACGCGGTCAAGGAACTGCTGGTGGCCTGCAAGGGCATCGACGGCTCGCTGGCCTGATCGCTTCCCTGGCGACCCCGCGCTCCCATCCGGTGCGCGGGGTCGATCGGGCAACTGCCACGCCCGGCGATACGACTGTTTAGGATTATCGCGGCATAAGCCGCTTTCGCGGACCTTCCGCACCACGGACGAACCCATCCCGAAGAATGGGGACCATCTTTCATCCGGCGATCTCGCGGAACACGGGCCGACTGCCTATATTCCACCGGTCGCCACCCGGCCGCAAACCGGGACGCCGCATCCCTGATGCCCCCGCCGTTCGGGGGCTGACTGATCCCCTCCTCCCCGGGGAAAGGACTGGACCGAGACCATGGGCCAAGAACTGCACGAATTCGACGTTGATCCCAGCCAGGAAGGCCCGCAGCAAGGCCCTTCGTGGCAGAGCAAGCGCTGGCCGATCACCGATGCCGCGCAGGGCGATGACCTGACCCAGGCGCTCGACCCGATGGCGCTGCGGCTGGTGGTGGAAAAGGCCGCCAAGAAGCCCGGCGCGCCCGCGCTGGACGAAGCCGCGCTGGAACAGGCGGCATCGGATTCGATCCGCGCCATGACATTGATCCGCACGTTCCGCGTGCGAGGCCATCTGGCGGCCAACCTCGATCCGCTGGGCCTGGCCAGGCAGGAACTGCCGGCCGACCTTTCGCCCGAATACCACGGCATCAGCGGCGCGGCGCTGGACCGCAAGGTCTATCTCGGCGGCGCGCTGGGGCTGGAATGGGCCACCTTCCGCCAGCTCGTCGACATCCTGCGCCAGAACTACTGCGGCAAGATCGGCTTCGAGTACATGCACATCGCCGACGTGGAGGAGCGCCGCTTCATCCAGGACCGCATCGAGGGCGGCGACAAGGCGATCGACTTCACGCCCAACGGCAAGAAGGCGATCCTGGCTGCCGTGATCCGCGGCGAACAGTACGAGAAGTTCCTGGGCAAGAAGTACGTCGGCACCAAGCGCTTCGGCCTGGACGGCGGTGAATCGATGATCCCGGCCCTGGAAGCCGTCATCAAGTACGGCGGCCAGCTTGGCGTGCGCGAGATCATCTATGGCATGGCCCATCGCGGCCGCCTGAACATCCTGGCCAACGTGATGGCCAAGCCATACCGCGTGATCTTCCACGAATTCTCAGGGGGCACCGCCAACCCCGAGGACGTGGGCGGATCGGGCGACGTGAAGTACCACCTGGGCACCAGCACCGACCGCGAGTTCGACGGGATCAAGGTGCACATGAGCCTGCAGCCCAACCCGTCGCACCTGGAAACGGTGGACCCGGTGGTGCTGGGCAAGACGCGCGCGCAGCAGGCGTTCCGCGATGATATCGGCAAGGGCAAGCACAAGCAGGTGCTGCCCGTGCTGATCCACGGCGACGCCGCTTTCGCCGGCCAGGGCATTGTATGGGAATGCTTCGGCTTTTCGGGCGTACGCGGCTACAACACCGGCGGGTGCCTGCACTTCGTCATCAACAACCAGATCGGCTTTACCACCAGCCCGCAGTTCTCGCGCGGATCGCCCTACCCGTCGGACGTGGCCAAGGGCGTGCAGGCGCCGATCATCCACGTCAACGGCGATGATCCCGAGGCGGTGACCTTCGCCTGCAAGCTGGCGATCGACTATCGCCAGCAGTTCGGCCGCGACATCGTGATCGACATGTGGTGCTATCGCCGCTTCGGCCACAACGAAGGCGACGAACCCGGCTTCACCCAGCCGCTGATGTACGCCAAGATCCGCCAGCATCCGCCGGTCTCCGCGCTCTATGCCGACCGTCTGGTCGAACAGGGCGTGATCGACAAGGACTGGAAGGGCGAAAACGAGGACCGTTTTACCGCGACGCTGGAATCCGAATTCCAGGCGGCCAACACCTACAAGGCCAATGAGGCCGACTGGTTCGGCGGACGCTGGTCGGGCCTCAACAAGCCGGCCGATCCGGTCACCGCGCGCCGCAACGTGGCCACGGGGATCGAGCGCAAGCTGTTCGAAAGCCTGGGCCGGGTGCTGACCACGGTGCCCGACGACCTGACCATCCACAAGACGCTGGGCCGCGTGATCGACGCCAAGCGCCAGATGTTCGCGACCGGCGAAGGCTTTGACTGGGCCACCGGCGAGGCGCTGGCCTATGGCAGTCTTGTCACCGAAGGCTTCAACGTGCGCCTTTCCGGGCAGGATTCCGGGCGCGGCACGTTCAGCCAGCGCCACGCGGTGTGGGTCGACCAGACCGACGAGCACAAGTTCGTGCCGCTGGCCACGCTGCCGCACGGCCGTTTCGAGGTGCACGACAGCCCACTGTCCGAATACGGCGTGCTGGGCTTCGAATACGGCTATGCCAGCGCCGACCCGAAGACGCTGGTGCTGTGGGAAGCGCAGTTCGGCGATTTCGCCAACGGCGCGCAGATCGTGATGGACCAGTACATCGCCGCGTCCGAGGCCAAGTGGCTGCGCGCCAACGGCCTGGTGATGCTGCTGCCGCACGGCTACGAAGGCCAGGGTCCGGAGCATTCGTCCGCCCGCCTCGAACGCTATCTTCAGCTGTGCGCGGAAGACAATATCCAGGTCTGCAACATCACGACGCCGGCCAACTACTTCCACGTCCTGCGCCGCCAGATGCACCGGCCGTTCCGCAAGCCGCTGATCATCATGACGCCCAAGTCGCTGCTGCGGCACCCACTGGCGAAGTCCTCCGCCACCGACTTCATCGGCGATGGGCACTTCATGCGCATCCTGTCGGACACCAACGGTTCCGCCGACGACAAGACGCGCCGCGTGGTGCTGTGCAGCGGCAAGGTCGCCTATGACCTGATCGAGGCACGCGACGCGGCAGAGCTGGACGACGTGCAGATCATCCGGCTCGAACAGCTCTACCCCTTCCCCGGCGAACCGCTGGCAGCGCGTCTGGCGCGAATGCCGAACCTGGAGGACGTGGTGTGGTGCCAGGAAGAACCGCGCAACAACGGTTCGTGGTTCTTCGTCGATCCGCTGATCGAGGAATCGCTGAAGGCCGCCAAGAGCAAGGTGGGGCGTCCGCGCTATGCCGGCCGCCACGCGGCGGCTTCGCCCGCCACCGGCCTTGCCAAGCGGCACGCGGCCGAACAGGCGGCGCTGGTAGCCGACGCGCTGGGCCTTTCCGTTCGCGATGAAATCCGGCGCAAGAAGAAGGCCTGAAGCCCGCCCTCGCAGCCTAGCCCCCCATTCTTCCCAAGGAATACCAAGCAATGTCCATCGAAGTGAAGGTTCCGACGCTCGGTGAAAGCGTCAGCGAAGCGACCGTCGGCCAGTGGCTGAAGAAGCCGGGCGACACCGTGGCCGTGGACGAGCCCATCGCCAGCCTTGAGACCGACAAGGTCGCGGTGGAGGTCCCCGCCCCGGCCGCCGGCGTGATCGGCCAGCTGATGGTGGCCGAAGGCGATACCGTTTCGGTCGGCGCGCTGCTGGCGGTGATCGAGGAAGGCGGCGCCGCTGCCGCCCCCACTACCGCTACCACCCCGGCCCCTGCTCCGGCCCCCGCCGCTGCTTCGGCTCCCGCCGCCGCCACCGCCGATGCCGACGCCGCCGTGCTTTCGCCGGCCGTGCGCCGCGCGGTCCTGGAACACGGGATCGATCCTTCGACCGTCAAGGGCACCGGCAAGGATGGCCGCCTGACCAAGGAAGACGTCCTTTCCGCAGCGCAGGCCAAGCAGGCCGCGCCCGCCGCCGCTGTTTCGGCCCCTGCCCCCGCTGCAGCGCCCGCTGCCGCGTCGACCGCCGGCCGCAACGAGGAACGCGTCAAGATGACGCGCCTGCGCCAGACGATCGCCAAGCGGCTGAAGAGCGCGCAGGAGAACGCCGCCCTGCTCACCACGTTCAACGACGTGGACATGGGCGCGGTGATGGAAGCGCGCGCCAAGTACAAGGACGTGTTCGAGAAGAAGCACGGCGTGAAGCTGGGCCTGATGAGCTTCTTCGCCAAGGCATCGGTGCTGGCGCTGAAGGACATCCCTTCGGTCAACGCGCAAATCCAGGGCGAAGAGATCGTCTATTTCGACTACGTCGACATCTCGGTCGCGGTCTCGGCCCCGAACGGTCTGGTCGTGCCGGTGGTGCGCGATGTCGACAAGATGAGCTTCGCCGACATCGAGAAGGCCATCGCCGACTACGGCAAGAAAGCGCGTGACGGCGCGCTGACCATGGCCGACATGGCCGGCGGCACCTTCACCATTTCCAACGGCGGCGTGTTCGGCGGGCTGATGTCCACCCCGATCATCAATCCGCCGCAGTCCGCCGTGCTGGGCCTGCACCGCATCGAGGACCGTCCGGTGGTGCGCAATGGCCAGATCGTGATCCGGCCGATGATGTACATCGCGCTGTCCTATGACCACCGCATCATCGATGGCCGCGAAGCCGTGACCGCGCTGAAGACGATCAAGGAAGCGATCGAGGACCCGACGCGCCTGCTGATCGACCTTTGAGGAATGCGTCGCCCCGGCGAAAGCCGGGGCCTCGTTCGGCTGGGTCGCATCTGGCGGCCCGAGATCCCGGCTTTCGCCGGGATGACGAAAGAGAAGACCAATGGCTGAATACGACTATGACGTGCTTGTCATCGGTGCCGGCCCCGGCGGCTATGTCGCGGCGATCCGCGCGGCGCAGCTGGGCCTGAAGACCGCCTGCGCCGAAGGGCGCGAGACGCTGGGCGGGACGTGCCTCAACGTCGGCTGCATCCCGTCCAAGGCGCTGCTGCACGCATCGGAATACTTCGATGCGGCCAGGAACGGCGCGATGGCCAAGATGGGCATCAAGGTGACGCCGGAGCTGGACCTCGACACCATGCAGGGCCAGCGCAAGGAAGCCGTGAAGGGCCTGACCGGCGGCATCGAGTTCCTGTTCAAGAAGAACAAGGTCGATTGGCTGAAGGGCTATGCCACGTTCAAGGACGCGCACAACGTGGAGGTTGCCGGCAAGACGGTGACCGCGAAGAACGTGGTGATCGCCACGGGTTCGTCGGTCACCCCGCTGCCGGGCGTGACCATCGACAACGCCGGCGGCGTGGTGGTGGACAGCACCGGCGCGCTGGAACTGGCCTCCGTGCCGAAGAAGATGGTGGTGATCGGCGGCGGCGTGATCGGGCTGGAGCTTGGCTCGGTCTGGCGGCGGCTCGGCGCCGAGGTGACCGTGGTCGAATTCCTCGACCAGTTGCTGCCCGGCATGGACGGCGACGTGCGCAAGGAAGCCGGCAAGATCTTCAAGAAGCAGGGCCTGAACCTGAAGCTGGGCACCAAGGTGACCGGCGTGGCGGTGAAGGGCAAGGCCGCCAAGGTCACCGTCGAACCGGCCAAAGGCGGCGAGGCCGAAGTGCTCGACGCCGATGTCGTGCTCGTCTCGATCGGCCGGCGTCCGAACGTGGACGGGCTGGGCCTGGACGCGATCGGCCTCTCGCTGAACGCGCGCGGCCAGATCGAGACCGACCACGATTTCCGCACCGCCGTGGACGGCGTGTGGGCGATCGGCGACGTGATCCCCGGCCCGATGCTGGCGCACAAGGCCGAGGACGAAGGCATCGCCGTGGCCGAGAACATCGCCGGACTGACCGGCATCGTGAACCACGACGTGATTCCGGGCGTGGTCTATACCCAGCCCGAATTCGCCGGCGTGGGCCTGACCGAGGAAGCGGCCAGGGAGCGCGGTGACGTGAAGGTCGGCAAGTTCCCGATGCTCGCCAACAGCCGCGCCAAGACCAACCATGAGCCGGACGGCTTCGTGAAGGTGATCGCCGACGCCAAGACCGACCGCGTGCTGGGCGTGTGGTGCATCGCCAGCGTGGCGGGCACGATGATCGCGCAGGCGGCGCAGGCCATGGAATTCGGCGCGACGAGCGAGGACATCGCCTATACCTGCCACGCCCATCCCACGCATTCCGAAGCGATCAAGGAAGCCGCGATGGCGGTGACGGGCAAGCCGATCCACATCTGACGCCCCACATCTGACGCCCCGCGTCAGGTTGTGGTAGCGCGAAAGGCCGTCCGGGAAACCGGGCGGCTTTTTCGTTTGGAGCCATCCTTCGTCATTGCGAGGGGCAAAGCCCCGAAGCAATCCAGGGCGGCGCGCGGGACTCTGGATTGCTTCGCTGCGCTCGCAATGACGATGTTGGGGGCGGGTCACGGATTGCACCCCCGCCCGTCACTTCATCCAGCCGGCCTCGCGATACCAGGCAGCGGTGGCGTGGAGGCCCATGCGGGTTTCGACCTGGGGCTTCCACACGTGTTCGGGCGGGCGGGCGCCGTCGGTAACCTGCCAGTCCGGGTGGCACATATAGCCGACGCGGTCCTCCGTCAGCTTGGCGCCCTTGCCCCGGAACAGGCGGTCCGCCCGCGCGCCCAGCCGCAATACGCCCGGCGGAAGCGGCACAGCGGCGACACGGCGGCCCACGGCGACGCCGATCGCCTTGGCCAGCCCGACATGGGTCCAGCCACCGGGCTGGCCGTCGTCCGGCTCGAACACCTTGTGCGTCACGTCCTCGCCGCCGGGGATCAGCGCCAGCAGCAGGCGGGCGAGATCGCTGACATGAATGATCGAGAGCCGGCCTTCGGGCGGCAGCGGCACCACGCCGCGCCGGGCCAGCTTGAACAGCTCGAACATCTCGGTATCGCGCGGGCCGTAGACCGCGGGCGGGCGCACGACCGTCCAGTCGAGGCAGCTGGCCTTGACCATGCGCTCCCCCCCCAGCTTCGATGCGCCGTAGAGCGACAGCCCAGGCTCGCGCGCGGACAGAGAAGAGACGTGGACCAGGCGCGGCACGCCCGCGTTGAGCGCGGCTTCGACCACGTTGAGCGTGCCGGTAACGTTGCCTTCGCGAAAGCCCGCCTCGTCCGGCGCGCTGACCACGCCGGCGATGTGGAGGACCACGCTCGCCCGGCCGACGAGACGGCGCAGCGCGGCCTTGTCTGCCAGATCGCCCTGCACCCATTCGACCCCGGCGCGCGGTTCCTGCGGACGGCGGGCAAGCGCGCGCACTTCCAGCCCGGCACGCGCGGCGTGGTCCAGCACGGCCTGTCCGACGAAGCCCGTGGCCCCGGTGATCGCCAGCAATTCTCCCGCCATCAGCCGCGCGCCTTCACAACAGGACAAGCTGATCGCGGTGGATCAGGGCGCTGCGCGGGGCATAGCCCAAGATCGCTTCGTGCTCGCGCGTATGGCGGCCGAGCAAGCGGGCGCATTCGGCGGCATCGTATTCGGACAGGCCGCGCGCCAGGATCGCGCCATCGGGGCCGGTGACGGCGATGGCATCGCCGCGCTGGAACTGGCCCTCGACCGTGGTGACGCCGGCGGCGAGCAGGCTGGAGCCGCCTCGCAGCGCGCGCACCGCGCCCTCGTCGACGGTGACCGAACCGCGCACGCGCAGCTTGCCCCCCAGCCATGCCTTGCGCGCCTGCCGCCGCCCGCGCGGCAGGAACAGCGTGCCACGATCGGCGGACAGCGCCGTGCCGATCGGCGAAACGGGCTGGCCATCGATGATGGCGAGCGCCATGCCGGCGAGTTCCGCGATCTCCGCCGCCTGCAGCTTGGAGGTCATGCCGCCGGAGCCGAGGCCGGACGAGGAACCGCCCGTGGCCATGGCGTGGATTTCCGGGGTTACGCCCTTCACGACGGGAATGCGCACCGCGCCGGGCTGGCGTGGATCGCGATCGTAGAGGCCATCGATGTCGGACAGCAGCAGCACGCCCTGCGCGCCCGCCGCCTGCCCCACGCGCGCGGCCAGCCGATCGTTGTCACCGAAGCGGATTTCCTGCGTGGCGACCGAATCGTTCTCGTTGATCACCGGCACCGCCCCGGCCGCGAGCAGCGTGCCGAGCGTGGCCGTGACGTTGAGATAGCGGCGGCGGTCTTCGAGGTCTTCCAGCGTCAGCAGGATCTGCGCGGCGGTAAGGCCGTGCTGCCCCAGCAGCTCCGCCCACAGCCCCGCCAGCGCGATCTGGCCGACCGAAGCGGCGGCCTGCGCATCGGACAGGCTGCCGCGTCCGCCCTTGGCCAGCCCCAGCCGGCGGGCGCCGAGCGCGATCGCGCCCGAGGACACCACGATCACTTCCTGCCCGCGCCCGCGCGCGGCGGCGATTTCCGCGACCAGCGCGGTCAGCCATTCGCGGCGGGGCTGCCCGTCCTTGCCGACAAGCAGCGCGGACCCGACCTTGACCACCAGACGCGGGCAGGTGGCGGGATCGGACAGATGGGCAAGCTGGGCAATCTTCATGGTCCGCGCCGCTTACGGGAAATGGGGCGGGACGTGAAGGGCGATCGGGGCGAAATGCGGCACGGGTGAACGTGCCACCGCCGCCGCGCCGCCATCACGGTCGGGCGGTCATCCCAGCGGGGACCACGGCTGGCGGTCTTCCTCGTCCTCCACCTCGCCCATCGGGCGTTCGGTAACGGTGGCGGCAGGCAGATAGTCCAGCACGGCATCGAGCAGGCGGTCCATGCCCTTGCCGGTCGCGCCGGAAATGGGGAACACGCGGTCCGCCCCGGCTTCGAGCAGTTCCTGCGAGAACGCCTCGACCAGTTCGGCATCGACCAGGTCGATCTTGTTGAGCGCGACGATGCGGGGCTTTTCATCGAGCCCGGCGCCATAGGCTTCCAGTTCCTCCTCGACGATGTGCATCGCTTCCACCGGATCGGTATCGCCGTGGACATCGATCAGGTGGATCAGCACGCGGCAGCGTTCGATGTGCCCCAGGAAGCGATCGCCGATCCCCGCGCCGTCCGCCGCGCCGGCGATCAGGCCGGGAATGTCGGCCAGCACGAATTCGCGGTTGCGATGGCGCACCACGCCCAGCTGCGGCCGCGTGGTGGTGAAGGCATAGGCGCCGACCTTCGCCTTGGTATTGGTGATCTGGTTGATGAAGGTGGACTTGCCGGCGTTGGGCAGGCCCAGAAGACCCGCGTCGGCCAGCAGTTTCAGCCGCAGCCAGACCCACATTTCCTGCCCCGGCCAGCCCGGCCCGGACTGGCGCGGCGCGCGGTTGGTGCTGGTCTTGTAGCTGGCGTTGCCGCGCCCGCCATCGCCGCCGCGCAGCAGGGTGATGCGCTGGCCGGCCTCGATCAGGTCTGCCAGCACGGTTTCGCGATCGTCGTCGAGCACCTGCGTGCCGACCGGCACCTTGATGACAAGATCATTGCCGCCCGCTCCGGTGCGGTTCTTGCCCGCGCCGCCCATGCCGCGCTGCGCCTTGAAATGCTGGGTGTAACGGAAATCGATCAGGGTATTGAGGCCGGCCACCGCCTCGAACACGATATCGCCGCCCTTGCCGCCTTCACCGCCATCGGGGCCGCCATATTCGACGTACTTTTCCCGCCGGAAGCTGACCGCGCCGGGGCCGCCGGCGCCCGAACGGATGAAAATCTTGGCCTGGTCGAGAAAATGCATGGGTCCTGGTGTCCGGCGGCAGGGCGCTGTTTCGATTGAGGTCGGCGCGGCTCTGCGGCCGCCGCCCTCACCTCTTGATAGCACCCGACAAGAGGCCGGTTAAGAATACTGGTGGAGCCGAGGGGGATCGAACCCCTGACCTCGTCATTGCGAACGACGCGCTCTCCCAGCTGAGCTACGGCCCCGTTCCCAGTATCTTCCGCTTGCCCATGACACGCCATGGACCGGCGGGAGCGCGCCCCTTAGCGCAGCCCTCCCGCCGATGAAAGACCAAAAATCACTTTTTTGGCGAGGTGCCCGTTCCGCCGCCCGCAGTGGCCGGAAGCACCACGGCCGAGGCCGGCTGAGCCACGGGCTGGCCGTATTGCGCCTGCCATGCGGCCAGATCGATGCGGTACTGTTCGTAGCGGCGGTAGAAATCGTCGAACACCACTTCGATGTTAGGCAGGCTGCGCACCGCGAAGGCTTCCAGATCGACCGACTTCACGGCTTCGCCATCCTCGCTGACCGCCAGCACGGCATCGCAGAAATGAGGCAGCGTGGGCGGCAGCGCGAAGTGGTTGTAAACCGCCGTCATGTACTGTTCGCGCGGAGCGGTGAAGCGCGCGCCATATTTCTTGCGAAATTCCTCATCGACCTTCTTGTTCGCGGCCGTGAGCGTGCGCGCATGGTTCTTCAGGAACGCGCGATAGCGCACCAGAATGTTGGCGTGCTTGGGTTCGTTGCAGTTGAGCGCGGCGACGTTGTACGCCGAACGCAGGTTCCACAGCATCTGCGACGGCGAGATGTTGCGGTTGACGGATTCGCGCAGCCCGTTGGCATCGGCTGCCGGGAAGGCAAGGTTGTTGCTGGCGCCGTTGGGCGGCATCGGCTTGGGCGGGATGATGACCACCTTCGGCGGCGGGGGCGGCGGAGGCGGCGGCGGGACGACCTTGGGCGCGCAGGACGCGAGTGCGACGGTCAGAACGGCAACCGTGCCGCCGGTAACGATAGCTGGCCCCGAAAGGCGCGAAAAACGGAACATCTGTACTCCCCCGAAGAGCCCGAAGCGCGCGACCATGCCTGCCGCTGCCTGTCTCCAAGATGAAGCAGCGCTGTAACCCCGCGAGACGGCAAAGAAAATGCCCGGCGACCCTTTCCGGCCGCCGGGCATCCCGTTTTGTCCACACTGTGGCGCGTCAGGCCCGCGCTTCAGGGCAACAAATGCCCGCGCGTTCCGCAGATCAGCGGCGATCGCCCATGAACTGCAGCAGGAACTGGAACATGTTGATGAAGTCCAGGTAAAGCGTCAGCGCACCCAGCACGACCGCCTTGCCGACGAAATCGGTGCCGGCGACCTGCGCGTAGGTTTCCTTGAGGCGCTGCGTGTCATAGGCGGTCAGACCCGCGAAGATCAGCACGCCCAGGAAGCTGATGCCCCAGGCAAGGCCCGGCGAGCGCAGGAAGATGTTGATCAGCGACGCGATCAGGATGCCGAACAGGCCCATGATCAGGAAGCTGCCCATGCCCGAAAGGCTCTTCTTCGTGGTATAGCCGAACAGGCTGAGACCGGCGAAAGCGCCTGCGGTGGCGAAGAACGTCACCGCGATCGAAGGGCCGGTATAGACGAAGAAGATCGCCGACAGCGACATGCCCATCACCACGCTGAAGGCCCAGAACAGGCCCTGCATGGCAGCGGTGGACAGGCGGTTGACGCCGAAGCTCATCACCATGACGAAGCCCAGCGGCGCGAGCGCCACGAGCCAGCGCAGCGGCGTGCCGAACACCGCCGCGGCCATGCCGGTGGTGGCGAACAGCAGCGCGACAATGCCCGAAAGCAGCACGCCCGAAGCCATGTAGTTGTAGATCGAAAGCATGTACCGCCGCAGGCCGGCGTCGAAGACTTCGCCGCGACCATAGGCGCCGGAAAGGCTCGGAGACGCGCCGAAGCCCGTCCGAGTGGGCTGAGGATCGTTCCAGTTTGCCATTGTTTCCAAAACTCCGTTGCCGGGCACAATGCCCGATACACGGCAATATCGTAGCATCGCGGGCGGGTTTCAAGCGAAACCGGAACCGGGAACCGGTCGCGAATTGTAAGAATTTGTTGCGGGAGCGACGATGGGGGCGCCTGCGATGGCCATCGCGGGCTTGCGGTACCGGCCTCTGTCCCGGTTCGGCCCCACCCCCAACCCCTCCCGCTTGCGGGAGGGGAGTGAGACTTGCGGTGCCGGAGGCGGCGCTAGTCGCAGCAGGGTGGGCTTTCCGCGCGCCCTGTTCTCAAGACCTACTTCGCCGCCGCGCGCGCCTGTTCGGTCATTTCCGCGCTGCGATCGCGCGCGCCGCGCAGGGTGTCTTCGAGCAGGCGCACCAGCCGGCGATCGGCATCGAGCACGTCGATGCCCACTTGCGTCACGCCGCCTGGGCTCGCCACGCGGCGGGCGAGTTCGCCGGGCGAATGGTCGGACGAGGCCGCCAGCGCCGCCGCGCCTTCGACCATGGCCAGCGCCAGGCGATCCGCCTGTTCGCGCGCGAGGCCGAGCGACGCCGCCGCCTCTGCCAGCGCATCGATGAAGCGGTAGACGAACGCCGGCCCGGACCCGGCCAGCGCGGTGACGAGGTCCATCTGGCCTTCCCCGGCCAGCCATTCGGCCTGCCCCAGCGGCGCCATCAGGCTATCGGTGAGCGCGCGCGCATCCCCTTGCGCATCGCCGAACAGCGCGATCGGCGACTTGCCGAGCGCGGCGGCGAGATTTGGCATGACGCGCACCACCGCCCCGGCATCGGGAAAGGCACCACGCAGCGTGGCGAGATCGACCCCGGCGAGAATGGAGAGAAGCAGCGTTCCCTGGGTCACGAACGGCCGCACCGTGGCCATGGCATCGGCGAACTGCTGCGGCTTGAACCCCAGCAGGACCACATCATAAGCGCCCGTGGCCTCGGCGATCGAGCGCACCAGCCGCACGCCCGCCGGCGCGGCTTCCAGCCGGGGATCGACGATGGTGAACGCCGCCGGATCGGAGCCCGCCGCCAGCCAGCCCGCGAGCATGGCGCCGCCCATGTTGCCACACCCGAACTGAAGGATCTGCACCGTCATGATCTGTCTCCTGCGCCGCGATTTCGGAACCGCGACTGGTCCAGGATCGCGCCAAAGGCAAGAGCGCGCTCGATCAGGATGTTTTCAAATGGCCAATGACGATCGAAGCGATGGCATCTGGCGCCGGTGCCGCAATCCTGTCCGGATTTTCATTCGGCCCTCAGTCTTCGGTCATGCCGGGCGCGGTATGGTGATCGCCATGGACAACACCGACACGCAAACGAGGGCAAAGCTGGTGCGCGGACTCATGTGGAGCGCGCCGCTGGCAATCGCCCTGTGGGGTATGCTGGCACTGGCGGCCCTCGCCGTGGTTCCGCACACCGTCCGCCATGAAATCCACGCTGATGCCCGCTATACGGTGCACGTGCTGAAACGCGATCTCGGGTGGCGCCCGCCCGCTTCCGGACTCACGCGCGCGGGCTGAAACCCGTCAGGCTTCCCCGGCGGCGTCCACCAGCGCGCTGGCCAGGGCATCGGCCGGGGTCTTGTCGCCCCACAGGATAAACTGGAACGCGGGATAGAAACGGTCGCATTCGTCGACCGCCGCCTCGATCGCGGTCTGCGCCTGGGTCAGGCTGAGCAGCCCGTCATCACCCAGCATCAGGCCGTGGCGATAGAGCAGCACGCCGCCGTTCGACCAGATATCGAAATGGCCCAGCCAGACTTGTTCGTTGATGAGCGCCATGACCTCGAAGACCGCGCCCTTCTTGTCATCAGGCACGCGAATATCGGGCAGGCAGAGAATCTGCAGAACGTGGTCCTCGGCGCGCCAGATCGAACGAATCTGGTAATTGGCCCAGCTGCCCTGGATCTCGCCCAGTATCTCGTCGTCCGAAACGAATTCGAACGGCCAGCCGCGCGCCTCGAACAGCGAGGCGAGCATGTCGACGGGCGCCGCGTCATCGCGTTCGCTTTCGTCGTGACCGGTCCGCATCAGACACTCCATCCATCGCAAACGAGCAATCTGCCGTTCGCCTGTCCTGACCCATCGCGGAGCGCGGGGCCGGGGACAATCAACGGTTAACCCGTCGTTGGGCAAAACTCGACAAGGCTGTTTATAACATGTGGACAAGGGGTGAACATCCGGTTCGGATGCGAAAGCCCGCGCGGGCGCCCTAGCGCGCGGGAAGCGGATCGACTGCCTGCCCCGCCGGGCTGGTCCACTGGAAGCCGCTGACGCCGGCGCGGCGCAGCTGGTTGAGGAAGGCCTGCGCGTCGTCGTCGCTGTCGAACGGACCGGTCAGCAGCCGGAAATTGCTGCGCCACGGCGTGATATAGGGCTTGCGCGCTCGCAGCACGGACGCCTCGCGCACCATCCGCTGCCATTCGCGCCCCATCACATCGCGATTGGCGCCGGTCAGCACCTGCACCCAGACGCGGCTGGGACTGGCGGGCGGACGGGCCTTCGCGCCCTTGCCCTTAGCTCCCTTGGTTTCCTTGGCGTCCTTCGCATCCTTGGAGCCCCTGCCCCGGATGTCCGACGCGGTTTCGCGCCCGCGCGGGCCGGGCGCGGAGGTGGCCTCCTCCTCGGTGGCTGCAGCGCGCCCGCGACGCCGCGTCGCGCGATCGGCAGGTTCGGGTTCGGCGGGCTTGGATTCGGCGGCCTTGACCGGGGCCGGCTTCTCCTCGGGAGGCTTGGGCCGCGCGGGCTGGATGCGCGAGATGTCGACTGCGGCCACGGCCTGATGCCGCTCCTCTTCGGGCGGACGGAACCCTTCGAACAGGCTGCGGAAATCGGCGGCATCGGCAGGCAGCGCGGATGCCGCGGGCGAAGACCGGGCCGGTTCGACAATCGCGGTGGGCGGTGGCGCCGCGGATGGCGCGACCGCCGCGACCTGAACCGGTTCGGCCACGGGAGCCGGAGTCGGCGCGGGGGGCGGTGTGGCGGCCGGAGCTGGTGTCGGAACAGCCTGGGCGGTGGCGGTGCTGCCCTGCACCCGCGACAGATCGAAACCCGGGGAGGGTGCGGGAGTGGGCGCTGGTGCTGGCGCTGTTGCTGGCGCGGGCGCGGGCGCGGGCGTCGGAGTCGGCGTAACGACGGGCGTAGCGGCGGCCGTGGCGACCTGGACCGCCGCCGGGGCAGGTGCCGGCGCGGCCATCGCGGCGGGCGGGATACTGCTGGCAGGCGGCGGCCCGTCGAGCCGCGAGGCCGGATAGGGGCGCGGAATCACCAGCGGCCGCTCGCCCGTCGGCTGCAACGCGGCGGTCGAGCCGACAGATGGAGACGCCGCCGTCGCTACCTGCACGGGCGCGGAAGCGGCCGCCGAAACAGGCTGCTGCGTGACCGTGCGCGACGGCATGGGTACGGGGGGCGGCACCGGTGCCGGCGCTGGCGACGGCGTCGGCAACAACGACACGCCGACGCCCGTTGCCGGGCGGGTCGGGGAGGAGGCCGTCGGCGCGGGCGTCGCCGATGCAACGCGCACCGGTTCCGCCCGGCCCGGACGGCGGCGCTTTTCGCGGCTGGGCCGGTCCGCCGCCTGCGTCCCCAACGCCTCGCCCGTCGGAATCAGCGCGGCATCGGCACGCGGCGCGCGCGGATGGAGCGCGGCATATTGCACGACGCGCGGCTCATCACGGCCGATATCCGCCGCGCGCGGGAATCGCCCGAGGTTGGCGGCGGCGGCCTGCTGCGCCGGGGTCAGCCGCGGCATGTAGCGCAGATAGGGCGTGATGCCGGCAGCAAGCTGCTGCGGCATCGAGGCATAGGCGACCGACACCGCCTCATCCTGCTGGCCGGAGATCGCCATGATAAACGTGCGCGTGCGCCACGCCGCGCGGTCCTGCGTCTGCAACAGCGGGTTCAGCACGTTCTCCGATCCGCGCCGATCCCCGGCGATCGCGAGGCTGAGCGCGTAGCGGCGCGCGACTTCCGCATTAGGCCCACGGCTGAGCGCGACCTGGTAGAAGCGCTGCGCCGTGGCATTGTCGCCGATCAGATCGTAGGCCAGCCCGCGATCCGCCGCCATCGGAAACAGATCAGCCCCTGCCCGTTCGGCATCGTCGAAATAGCGGATCGCGGAGAACGGATCGTCGCGGACCAGTGCCGCGCCGATCTGCGCCTTGACCGTGCCGTTGCCCGGCGCAACCTCGTCCGCGCGCTTGAAGAAGCCCAGCGCGGCATCGCTGTCGCCAACACGCTGCGCGGCGTTACCCGCCGCGATCAGGGCATCGATATTGCGCGGATCGCGCGCCAGCCGGTTGAGCGCGGCGTTGAGCGCCTGCGTGCCGCCGACCTGCCCGGTGATGGGTTGCACCACAGGGCGCGACACGGATTCCGGCTGGTCCACATCCTCGTCGACCGGACCCGATGTGGCACGTTGCGCGAAAAGCGCCGAAGCGCTGCAGGCGGCGAGGAGCCCGACCGCAACGCGCGGCCAGACGGTTCGTTTCGACAAATGGCGACTCATGTTGCCGCTCCCTTATCGACATCCCGCAGAACCGGCGACAACAGATCGGCGAAACGGGCGCTCCCGCCGTCCGAATTGCGGCGGCGGGAGGTCCGGACGCGCGTTACTGGTTGTTCTGACGCCCGAGGAAGCGCGGAATATTCAGTGCGCCGCCATCATCCTCGTCATCGGCCGCCTTGCCGCTGCCACGCGAAAGATTGGCCATGCGTTCGAACAGCGTGCTGCCACCGCCACCCGGCGCCACGCGCGGGGTGGCGCGTTCGGCCGGGACGTCGGATGCCTCGCCACCGAAACGCGGGGGAGCACCGATTTCCTCGGACCCGCCGACCACGAGTTCGTCGTTGCCTGCCGCCGAAGTCGGCGGCACGGGCGCGGCATGTTCCTCGCTGAGATCGAGCGTGAGGTCGAGGGCTTCCGGTTCCGGAGCGGCCTCCGCCACGGGCGGCGTCCAGGCAGGAACGGGCTCGGGAGCCTGCTGCACGGGCGGCGCGGGTTCGGGCGCGGCGACGGGGGCCGTCGTCGGGAACGCCGGACCGCGCGAGGCGCCGGGAAGGTTGAGCGGGCGCGCGGCCTGTTCGGCCATTTCGGCGCTCTGCTCGATACCCGTGGCCACGACCGAGACGCGGATCTTGCCATCGAGATCCGGATTGAACGCCGAACCCCAGATGATGTTGGCGTTGGGATCGACCAGTTCGCGGATATGGTTGGCCGCTTCGTCGACTTCGAGCAGCTTCATGTCGTCGCCGCCGATGATCGAGATGATTACGCCGCGGGCACCCTGCATCGACACGCCATCGAGCAGCGGATTGGCGATGGCGCGTTCGGCCGCTTCGAGCGCGCGGTTCGGGCCATCGCCCTCGCCCGTGCCCATCATCGCCTTGCCCATTTCGCCCATTACCGAGCGCACGTCGGCAAAGTCGAGGTTGATGAGGCCGGGCATGACCATCAGGTCGGTGATCGAGCGCACGCCCTGCTGCAGCACTTCGTCGGCCAGCTGGAACGCTTCCTTGAAGGTCGTTTCCGCCTTGGCGACCAGGAACAGGTTCTGGTTGGGGATGACGATCAGGGTATCGACGTGCTTCTGCAGTTCCTCGATGCCCGATTCCGCCGAACGCATCCGGCGCGTGCCTTCGAACAGGAACGGCTTGGTGACCACGCCCACGGTCAGCACGCCCTTCTTGCGCGCGACTTCGGCGATGACCGGTGCGGCACCGGTGCCGGTGCCGCCGCCCATCCCGGCGGCGATGAAGCACATGTGGACGCCGTCGAGCGCGCGCTCGATCTCTTCCATCGTCTCTTCGGCGGCGGCGCGGCCGACTTCGGGCCGCGCGCCCGCGCCCAGGCCCTGCGTGATCGCCGGCCCAAGCTGGATGCGGTTTTCGGCGATCGAGTTGTTCAGCGCCTGCGCATCGGTGTTCACGACGACGAAATCGACGCCTTCGATCCCGGCGCTGATCATGTTGGCGATGGCGTTTCCGCCCGCGCCGCCAACACCGATCACCGTGATGCGGGGCCGAAGCTCATCGATGGCCGGCGGTCCGATGTTGATGCTCATAGCGGTCTCCCGTTCGGGTTGGGTGCGTTTCGGTTGAACTTAGCCGACCTGTGGCACAGTTGGATTCGTCGAATAAAGGTTAAATAGACCTTTTCCACAGGATGAGCGGCCGAATGGTTCGCAAAATCCGCTATTCAGGCGCGCAGCGGTGGATAACTTGCCGTGATCGGGCGCGCACATCAGAAGTATTCCCGCAACGCCCGATAGACCCGCGTGACGAGTCCCAGGCCGGAATAGCGCGCGCTGGGCTGGTAGGCTGGACCAACCGCGCGGATGTCCACCGGATCGGCGGCGGCATAGAGCACCAGCCCGACGAGCGTGGAGGAACTGGGCGTGGCAAGACCTGGCGGCAGGCCGATCATCGTCGGCGGGGCGCCGATCCGCACCGGGCGGCCGAGCGCGGACTGCGCGTAATCGGCCAGCCCCGGCAGTTGCGCGCCCCCGCCCGTGAGCACGACCTGCTGGCCGCGCTGGCCGGAAAAGCCCATCGCTTTCAGCGCCTTGCCCACTTCTTCTGTGAAGTGTCCGAGCTGCTGAGTGATGACCGAGATCAGTTCGGCACGGGGAATGCGGTTCTTGTCGTCGGCGTGGCGCGCCAGCGGCCCCGCGCCTTCGGGATCGCCCGGCGCGTTGACCGGGATCATCTCGCGGTGATCGGCCGGGCTGGCGATGGCCGAGCCGGACATGCACTTGAGCCGCTCGGCCTGGTAGCGGCGGATACCGAAGGCCGAGGCAACGGCGTCCGTGATGTCGCCCGAACCGAACGGGATGACCTGCATGCCCAGCAACATGCCGGCGGCATAGACCGAAACGGTCGTCACTTCCGCGCCGAATTCCACCAGCGCGACGCCGAGTTCGCGCTCTTCCGGCGTCAGGCAGGCATGACCCGCTGCAACCGGCGAACCGACCACGGCCTCGACCTCCAGATGCGCGTTCTGCACGGTCTCGGTCAGGTTCCGGATGGGCGCGCCATCGGCCAGCATGACGTGGATGTCCACCGCCAGCCGTTCGGCATGGAGCCCCTTGGGGTTGGGCACGCCATGCGCGCCATCGAGCGTGTAGTGCGCAGGCTGCGCGTGCAGCACCATGCGGCCATCAGGCTGGATCACCTCGCGCCCGGCAACGAGTAGATGCTCGATATCGTCCTGTTCGATGCGGCGGCCGCCGATGTCCACCTCGACCCGGGCGGTAGTGCTCACCAGCCCCGCGCCGGAGCAGCCGATCCACACCTTCTGCACGCCGGTGTTGGCCATCTTCTCGGCCCGTTCGATCGCGTCGCGCACCGAATGGGTGGCGGCCTGCATGTCGGTCACATAGCCGCGCTTGATCCCCTGCGCGGCGCGGTGGCCCGATCCGAGCACGATCATCTCGCCCGTTTCCGAAAGCCCGGCGATCATCGCCGAAACGCGGAACGAGCCGATGTTGACCGCAGCGAAAAGCCTGGTGATGCGCGGAGCCGCCACGGCCTACTGATCCTTCTCCGCCGCCTTCGCCCGGGCGAGTTGCGCCGCCTTCTTCGCGGCGGCCTTGGCCTCGGCGGCGGCGCGCTGATCGGCCGCCACTTCGTCGGCGTGGCCGGGCACGCGCAGGTACATGCGATCGGACGCACGCATGTCGAAGCTCGCCACCTTGCCGCCGAGCAGGCGGTTCACCCCGTCCATCCGCGCGAAGCCGAGCAGTGCGCTTGCGGACTGGTCATCGCCTTCGGGCAGCGCCAGCACCTGCCCGGTCTTGAACATGATGTTCCAGCGACGGTTGCCGATCCATTCGGCTTCGGCGACCTGCGGCTTCAGCGCCGGGGCGACATCGAGCAGGCGCCCGAGATCCTGCACCTTTTCACCCGCGCCTTCGCCTTCCAGCACCAGCATGCCCTTGGCGCGCGCGGCCGAAACGGGTTCGAGCTCGTGCCCGGTATCGTCGATCAGCACCAGCTTGCCGCCCTTGCGCAGCACCGCGTGGGGCGATCGTTCGACGATGTCCACCACCAGCGTATCGGGCAACTGGCGCGAAACGCGCGCGTCCTTGACCCACGAAAGCTGCATCAGATCACCGCGCAACCCGTCGATATCGAGCCGGGGCATCGACTGATCGCGCTGGCCCAGCACCTTTTCGTAGATCTTCAGCTCGTTCATGCGGTTGACGCCGCGCACTTCGACGCGCTTGACCTCGAACCCGGCGCCCGAAGCGACCTGCGCCAGCTTTTCCTGCGCCAGCATCGGCACGCCGGCCATGCTGGCGACCACCCACACGAGCATCGCCGCCACGCCGAGGATCACCGCCAGCACGATCCGGTGCAGCGTCTCCTCGCTGAACGGCAGCCACTGCATCACGCCATCGATGACGTTGCCGGTCTGCTTCTTGGCGGTGGCCACCTTGCGCTGCGCGCCCTTGGCCGCCGCCGCGCGCCGCACGCCCTTGCCGCTCCGCCGGATCGTCTGCGCCATGGTTCAGCCCTTCCCCTGCGCGGCAACAAGGCCCTGCGTGGCGGTCAGGCCCAGCGCGTCGGCCACGATCGCCTCGACCAGATCGGCATAGCTCATGCCCACGTGCCGCGCCTGTTCGGGCACGAGGCTGAGCGGGGTCATCCCCGGCTGGGTGTTCACTTCCAGCAAGAACAGACCCGACAGGCGAGGCTGTTCATCGTCCCAGCGGAAATCGGACCGGCTGGTGCCCTTGCAGCCGAGCAGCACGTGCGCGCGCAGCGCCATGTTCTTGCAAGCCTCGGTGATCTCGGCCGGAATCTCGGCCGGACAGATGTGGTCCGTCATCCCTTCGGTGTATTTGGCGTCGAAATCGTAGAAGCCCGACTTGGGCCGCAGCTCGGTGACGCCCAGCGCCCACGGGCCATCGGCGCCGGCGATGACCGCCGTGGTCAGCTCCCGGCCGCGGATATAGGGTTCGGCCAGGAGTTCGTCGAACTCCTGCCACGGCCCCTTGGCCTCCGCGCTGATCGGGTTGCCATAGTTCCCCTCGGCGGTGACGATGGCGACGCCGACCGACGATCCTTCGTTGACGGGCTTGAGGACATAGGGGCGCGGTAGCGGATCGGCGCGGTGGAGATCGGGAGTGCGGACCATCGTGCCCTGCGGCATGGCGATGCCGTGCGGCACCAGCGCCTGCTTGGTCAGTTCCTTGTCGATCGCGATGACCGAAGTGACCATGCCCGAATGGGTATAGGGAAGGCCCATCAGATCGAGCATCCCCTGTACCGCGCCGTCTTCCCCCGGCACGCCATGCAGCGCGTTGAACACCACATCCGGCTTCGCTTCGGCCAGACGCAGCGCCACCGCGCGGTCCATGTCGATCCGCGTGACCGTGTGGCCGCGCTCTTCCAGCGCCCTGGCGACGCCTTCGCCGGACATCAGCGAAACCGGCCGCTCGTTCGACCAGCCGCCCATCAGGACCGCGACGTGGAGTTTGGGCAATGACACTTCAACAGTCTCCGTTCGTGTCGAGATACAAACCGGTCACGGCTTGCCCACCCGCTGGATTTCCCATTGCAACTCCACGCCCGACTGTTCCTTCACCCGGCGTCGCACTTCTTCACCCAGCGCCTCGATGTCGGCGCTGGAGGCGGTGCCGGTGTTGATGAGGAAGTTGGTGTGCTTTTCGCTGACCTGCGCCCCGCCCACGGTGAGACCCCGGCAGCCGGCACGGTCAACCAGTTCCCACGCCTTTGCCCCATCGGGGTTTTTGAACGTGCTGCCGCCGGTCTTGCTGCGCAGCGGCTGGCTGGCTTCGCGCGCGGCGGAAATGCGGTCCATCTCGGCCTGGATCGCTTGCGCGTCGCCCGGCCGGCCCCGGAACCGCGCGCCGATCACGATCGCGCCTTCGGGCAGTTCGGAATGGCGATAGGTATAGCCCAGGTCCGCGACCGGCAGCGTGACCCGTTCGCCCGAGCGCAGGACCACGTCGCAATCGACCATCACGTCCTTGACCTCGGAGCCGTAAGCACCGCCGTTCATCCGGCAGAAGCCGCCGACGGTGCCGGGGATCGAGCGCAGGAATTCCAGCCCCGCGATGCCGGCATCGCGCGCGGTGGAGGACACGAGAATGCCCGATGCGCCGCCGCCGCAATCGAGCGTGACGCCATCCACCCGCGCCACTTTCGCGAACGCCTTGCCCAGCCGCACCACCACGCCCGGAACGCCACCATCGCGCACGATCAGGTTGGACCCCAGCCCCAGCGCCATGACCGGCACGGCGGGATCGAGATCGCGCAGGAACGCGCAGAGGTCATCCGCGTCCTTCGGTTCGAACAGCCACTGCGCCGCGCCGCCGGACTTGAACCAGACCAGCGGGGCGAGCGGGGCGTTTTGAGTGAGCTTTCCCCGAACCCCGTTCGTGTCGAGCGAAGTCGAGACACCTTGCGCCGCGCTGCCCGTGTCTCGACTTCGCTCGACACGAACGGATGGTGTGGAACTGGTCACGCCGCCACCCCCTGCGCCCTGACGGCATCGGCAAGGCCGGCGGCCCACTTGGTGATGTCGCCCGCGCCCAGGCAGACGATCATGTCACCCGGCTGGACGAGCGGCGCGAGTTCCTGCGCCAGCGCATCCGCCCCGGCGATCAGGTGCGCCGAACGGTGCCCCCGCGCCTTGACGCCTTCGACCAGCGCGGCTGCGTCCACGTCCTCGATCGGCGCTTCGCCGGCGGGATAGACCGGCGCGACATAGACCACGTCGGCATCGTTGAATGCGCCCTGGAAGTCTTCCATGTGATCGCGCAGGCGGGTGAAGCGGTGCGGCTGGACCACGGCGATGACGCGGTTCTGCACGCCTTCGCGCGCGGCGGCGAGCACAGCGCGGATTTCGACCGGGTGATGGCCGTAATCGTCGATGACCACGGCCGAACCACCGTCCACCGCGATCTCGCCCACCTTGGTAAAGCGGCGCTTGACCCCGCCGAACTTGCCGAAGCCGGCGCGGATGAGGTCATCCGACACGCCCATTTCCACGGCGACGGCGACGGCGGCGAGCGCGTTCTGCACGTTGTGGCGGCCGGGCATGGGCAATTCGATGCCCTCGATCCGGCGGAACGAGCCGTCGCGCTGGCGCAGTACGGCGGTGAAACGGTTGCCGCCGGGGATCGGCGTTACGCCCTCGCCGCGCACGTCGGCCTGCGCGGAAAAGCCATAGGTGATGACGCGGCGGTCGCGCACCTTGGGGATGATCGCCTGCACTTCCGGATGATCGATGCACAGCATCGCCGCGCCGTAGAACGGCACGTTCTCGATGAACTCGACGAAGGCCGATTTCACCCGGTCGAAGCTGCCGTAGTGATCGAGGTGTTCGGGATCGATGTTGGTGACGATCGCCAGCGTGCCATCGAGCCGCAGGAACGAACCATCGCTTTCGTCGGCTTCCACCACCATCCAGTCCGACGCGCCAAGGCGGGCGTTCGAGCCGTAGGAATTGATGATGCCGCCGTTGATGACCGTGGGATCGACCCCGCCCGCATCGAGCAGCGCCGCGACCATCGAGGTAGTGGTGGTCTTGCCGTGGGTGCCGGCCACGGCCACGGTGTTCTTGAGCCGCATCAGCTCAGCCAGCATTTCCGCACGGCGCACCACCGGCACGCGCGCTTCGAGGGCGGCGACGACTTCGGGATTTTCGCGCCGGACGGCGGTGGAAGTAACGACCACGGCCGCGCCTTCGACGTTCTCCGCCTTGTGGCCGATCATCACCGCGATGCCGCGCTTGCGCAGGCCTTCGACGACATAGCTTTCGGCGATGTCCGAACCCTGCACCGAATAGCCCATGTTGTGCATGACTTCGGCAATGCCGGACATGCCGATGCCGCCGATGCCGACGAAATGGATCGTGCCGATATCTGTGCCGACACCCTTCATGCGCGGACTCCGGTGTTGCGCGGCACGCTTGCGCCCAGCGCGACCTTTTCCGAAGTAGCTGTCTTGCCGCCTTCCATCCGGATCACGTCCTGAAGCGGCGCCGCACCGAAGCTTTCGACCAGATCCGCCAGATCGGTGACGGCGTTGGGCAGGCCGCAGTTCCAGGCGGCATGCGCGGCGTTGGCGAGGGATTGGGGATGAAGCGCCATGGTCTGAATCTGCTTGGCCAGTTCCTTGGGCGTGAAGCCGGTCTGCCGGATCGCGCGCGCGCCGCCAGCGGCAACGATCTCGCGCGTGTTGGCGGCCTGGTGATCGTCGGTGGCGATCGGCAGCGGCACCAGAATGGCGGGACGGCCCACGGCGGTGAGTTCGGCGATGGTCGAGGCGCCGGCGCGGCCAATGAACAGGTGCGCTTCGGCCAGGCGGCCGGCCATGTCCTCGAAATAGGTGCCGAGTTCGGCCGGGATCTGGTGCGCCGCATAGCGGGCGCGGACGGCCTCCAGGTCTTCCGCGCGGCACTGTTGCGTGACCTGCAGGCGATGGCGCAGGGCGGGCGGCAGCATGGCGAGGCCATCGGGCACGACTTCGGACAGCACCGAAGCGCCCTGGCTGCCGCCGGTGACAAGCACGCGGAACAGGCCTTCCTCGGTAAATTCGGGGAACGGCTCGCTACGCAGCGCCAGCACTTCGGGCCGGACCGGATTGCCGACGAGATGGACCTTGCCCCACAGCTTGGGATCGAGCCGGTCGACCTCGTGATAGGACGTGGCGATGGCGTTGACGCGCTTCGCCAGCAGCCGGTTGACGCGTCCCAGCACCGCGTTCTGTTCGTGGATCACCGTGGGAATACCGGCGGACTGCGCGGCGATCAGCGCCGGGAACGCGGGATAGCCGCCGAAACCGATCACGCAGGACGGTTCGAAGCTTTCGAACAGGCGGAGCGCCATGGCGCGGCCGGCCCAGATCGCGCGCAAGCCCTTCAGCAGCGTAAGCGGGTTCTTGCCCAGCCGGCCCGCCGGCAGGACATGCGCGGGCATGAACGCGGGCTTGCCCGGTATCTTCGCACCGCGATCGTCCGTGACGAGCGCGACGTGATGGCCGCGCCGTTCCAGCTCCACAGCAAGCGCAAAGGCGGGCAGCAAGTGCCCGCCCGTACCGCCAGCGGCGAGGACATAATGCCGTGATACCGCGCTCATTTTCGCGGGAACTCCCCGATCGTGAATGACTCGCGCGTCAGATAGGGATTCCGGCGGGTAATGGCGAGCAGGAAGCCGACCCCGAGCAACAGGGCGATGGTGGACGAACCGCCATAGCTGATGAGCGGCAGCGTCATGCCCTTGGACGGGAACAGTTGCAGGTTGACGAGGATGTTGATGAACGCCTGCCCGACAAGCTGCGCGGTCAGCCCGGCGGCGGCCAGCACGGTGAACAGGTCTTCCTCTTCCACCAGCCGCATCAGCACGCGCACGGCAACCGCGCAGTAGAGCATCACGATCACCGCGCAGGCGATCAGGCCGAATTCCTCGCCTATCACCGAAAAGATATAGTCGGTATGCGCCTCGGGCAGCGCGTTCTTGCGCGCGCCCAGCCACAGCCCGGCCCCGCTCCACCCGCCGGCAACGAGCGTGCGCATGGCAAGGTCAACCTGGTCGAACTCGCTGCCGCCGTTGAGGAAATTGTCGATGCGGTGGGTGGCGTTGGGGTAGAACAGGTAGGCGGCGATCACCAGCATGACGGCCCCGCCAGCAACCCACAGCAACCGCGCGATCGGCAGGCCCGAGAGCAGCACCAGCACGAACCACACCCCGCAGAACAGCACGGTCGAGCCGAAATCGGGCTGGAGCATGAGCAGCCCGCCAATGGTGCAGAGCAGGGCCAGCGAGATGGTGATGACCGGCAGGTTGGGATCGCGCACGCGCCACGAGAGAATCCATGCGACAGTGATCGCGAAAGCCGGTTTCAGGAATTCCGAAGGCTGGAGGCTGAAGCCGATCCAAAGCCAGCGCCTGGCGCCCTTCACCTCGCCGCCGACCAGTGGAACCAGCACGAGCGCCAGCACCATCGCCCCGCACAGCATGATCGCCAACCGCCGCGCCGATTCGCGGGGCAGCAGCGAGGCGATGAACATCACGGTCAGCCCCACCGCCAGCCAACGCAGGTGGATCCAGAAGAAATAGAGGTCGCCCAGCGACTTCTGCGCGGTGGACAGGCGGTGCGCGCTGGCCGGCGACGCGGCGGCCACGGCCACCGCGCCGACGGTGAGCAGGGTGAGGATCAGGCCGAGCAGCACCCGGTCGATCTCGCGCCACCAGATCAGCAGTTCGCTGCGCCGGGTACGGCGGAAACGATGCGCCGCACCGACGAGGCGGACCCCGCCTTCGCGCGTGGTGGTGGTGACGAGGCGTGTGGGAGTGGTGTTCATCGCCGGCCGTTCACCCTTCCCCCGGCCCGCCGGTCAACGCTTCCACGATCTGGCGGAAGGCATCGCCACGCGCTTCGAAATCGCGGAACTGGTCGAAGCTGGCGCAGGCCGGCGAGAGCATGACGACATCGCCCGGCCGCGCGGCGGCGATCGCCTGGCTGACCGCATCGCACAGCATCTCGCTGCGGCTGACGTGCATCACCGGTTCGAGGATCTCGGCGAAGCGCGGCCCCGCCTCGCCGATGGTATAGGCCGCGACGACGTGATCGAAGAACGGCGCGCATTCGTCGAGATCGTCGCCCTTGGGCAGCCCGCCGACGATCCAGTGGATGCGCGGGAACGCGGCCAGCGCGGGCGCGGTAGAGGCAGGGTTGGTCGCCTTGCTGTCGTTAATGAACAGCACGCCGCGCGCCTCGGCCACGCGTTCCATGCGGTGCGGCAAGCCCTTGAACGATTGCAGCGCCGGGCGCCACTGGCTTTCGTTCAGGCCAAGCAGGCGCGCGATTTCCACGGCGATGGCCGCGTTTTGCAGGTTGTGCGGGCCTTGCAGCGAGGGCCAGTCCGCCTGCCCCGCCAGCGCCGCCGGATCGACGACGTGAACGAAGCCCGCGCTTCGGCCAGCCGCTACGTCTTCGGCGATGCGCAGGGTGTGCGGATCGCCGCAGCCGAACACCGCGTGCTGGTCGGCGCGCTGCATGGCGAACAGCCGCGCCTTGGACGCGGCGTAGCCGGCGAAGCCATCGTAGCGGTCCAGGTGATCGGGGCTGAGATTGATCAGCGCGGCGACGTCCGCCGCCAGGCCATAGGTCAGGTCGATCTGGTAGCTCGACAGTTCGAGCACATAGACGCCCCCGGCCGGCAGCGGCTCCTGCCCCAGCACGGGCAGGCCGATGTTGCCGCCCATGCGCACCGGCAGCGCCGCGCTCTTGCACAAGTGATGCACCAGCGCGGTGGTGGTGGACTTGCCGTTGGTGCCGGTGATGGCGACGACACGGTGCGCGGGCAGATCGCCGCGTGCCTGCGCGAACAGTTCGATATCGCCGATCACGGGCACCCCGGCGGCGCGGGCATAGTCCGCGATGGGGTGGCGGTTGAGCGGCACGCCGGGCGAGACGACCACGCCATCGAACCCGGCAAGGTCGATCGTCAGCGGATCGGCGATCGTGGCCCGGCCTTCCAGCGTGGCGCGGGCTTCCTCGCGGTTGTCCCACGCCGTCACCTGCGCACCGCTGGCCAGCAGCGTTTCCACGCTGGTCAGCCCCGACCGGGCGAGGCCGAGGACCGCATAGCGCTTGCCGGCAAAGGCGGAGGAGACGATCATGCCCGGATCATCGCACCTTCAGCGTGGCGAGGCCGAGCAGCGCCAGCACGATCGAGACGATCCAGAAGCGGATCACGACGGTCGATTCCTTCCAGCCGAGCTGCTCGAAATGGTGGTGGATCGGCGCCATGCGGAACACGCGCTTGCCGGTGCGCTTATAGACCGAGACCTGGATGATGACCGAAACGGCCTCCATCACGAACAGGCCACCGACGATCGCCAGCACGATCTCGTGATGGGCAGATACCGCGATCACGCCCAGCGTGCCGCCCAGCGCAAGGCTGCCGGTATCGCCCATGAACACCGCGGCAGGCGGGGCGTTGAACCACAGGAAGGCAAGGCACGCGCCCATCACCGCCGCGCAGTAGATCGCCAGTTCGCCCGCGCCGGGAACGTGCGGAATGCCCAGGTAATGCGCATAGTCCACGCGGCCGGCGAGGTAGGCGATGATCGCGAACGTGCCCGCCGCAATCACCACCGGCATCGTCGCCAACCCGTCCAGCCCGTCGGTCAGGTTCACGGCATTGCCCGCTCCGACGATGACGAAGGCAGCAAAGACGTAGTAGAACGGCCCCAGCGGGATATAGAGGTTGCTGAACACCGGCACGTAGAGGTTGGTTTCCCCCACCACCAGCCAGGCGGCAACGCCCGCGACGACGAATTCGCCAAGCAGCCGAACCTTGGCCGGCACGCCCTTGTGCGCGTACTTGGTGACCTTGTCGTAATCGTCGAGGAAGCCGATCAGGCCGAAGCCGAGCGTGACGACCAGGCAGGCCCAGACATAGCGGCTGGTCACGTCCATCCACAGCAGCAGGCCCAGCGTGAGCGCGATGACGATCATCAGCCCGCCCATGGTGGGCGTGCCGCGCTTGGCGAGGTGGCTTTGCGGCCCGTCCTCGCGGATAGGCTGGCCCTTGCCCTGCCTCACGCGCAGCATGTTGATGAAGCGCGGGCCGATCAGCAGGCCCACGAACAGCGCGGTCAGCAGCGAGGCGCCGGCGCGGAAGCTCTGGTAGCGGAAAAGATTGGTCAGGCCTTCATAGTGAAGCCAGTGCGCCAGCAGATAGAGCATTCAGTTTTCCCTGGCCGTGAGCGCGCGGACAAGCACTCCCAATCCGACCGAATTCGAACCCTTCACGAGCATGGCGTCGCCACCCTCGACCCCTTCGGAAGCAAGGCGTTCAGCCGCTTCCGCCGTCGTTTCCACATGAGCCATCTCGATTCGCCGGGCAAGCGGCGCGGCGGCGCTTTTCCCCAGCGCCTCGGCCAATGGCGCCATTTCGGCACCGACCAGAATCACCCGATCGACACCCGCCTCGATCAGCGGCACGGCCAGTTCGCGGTGATAGCGCGCCTCGTCGGCGCCCAGTTCCTTCATCGCCCCCAGCACGGCGATCCGCCGGCGCGCGGGCGTGGCCCCCAGTTGCAGGATCGTGGCGCGCATCGAGGCGGGGTTGGCGTTGTAGCTTTCGTCGATCAGCAGCGCCTCGCCCGATCCATCGCCGCGCGGCGCGGGAATGCGATGGCGCGCGCCGCGCCCGGCCAGCCCTTCCATCTCCGCGAGCGCCAGCCCGGCCGCGCCAAGATCGCCGCCGACCGCCTCGACAGCCGCCATCACCGCCAGCGAATTGGCGACCCAGTGCGCGCCCGGCATGGCGATGGTGTAGCACAGCTTGCGCATGCCGAGATCGACGGTGACGAGCGTGCCGCCACCCGGGGCAGGAACTGCATCGATCAGCCGGACCTGCGCCTCGCGCGAAACACCGAAGCCGAGCACACGCGCGGCGTGGCGCTCCGCCTTGGCGCGCAACCGGGCGTAGTGCGGGCTATCGGCCGGGACGATCGCGGTGCCGCCCGGCTCCAGCCCTTCGAAAATCTCGCCCTTGGCGTCGGCGATCGCCTCCTCGCCGGAGAAATGGCCGATGTGCGCCGGGGCGATGGTGGTGACGATGGCGACATGGGGGCGGACCAGCCGGGTCAGCGCGGACAGCTCGCCCGCATGGTTCATGCCCATCTCGAACACGCCGAAGCGCGTGCGCGCCGGCATCCGCGCCAGGCTGAGCGGCACACCGACATGGTTGTTGTAGCTCTTGACCGAACGGTGCGCCCGGCCCCGGCTGCCGCGATCGAGCGCGGCGTAAAGCGCTTCCTTGACCCCGGTCTTGCCCGCAGAGCCGGTCACGCCAATGATCCCGGCATCGACTCTCGCACGCGCGGCGCGGCCCAGGTCCTCGAGCGCGTGGAAGGTATCGGCGACGCGGACGTGCGGCCACGGCACATCGCGATCGACCACGGCGGCCTGCGCGCCGCGCCCGAACGCGCCTTCCAGAAAGCGGTGCCCGTCGGCGGCTTCGCCCTTCAGAGCGAAGAACAGATCGCCTTCGGCCACGGCACGGCTGTCGATCTCGATGCCGGAGACGCTGAAATCGCCCGATGCGGTGCCCCCGGTGACGGCGGCGATGTCGCGCGCGGTCCACAGGGCGAGGCCAAGATCGTCACCGGCTTCGACCGGCCAGCTCAGCATGGCGGGGTGGGCGTTCATGGTTCAGGTCCCTCCGGCCGGTCCGGCGCATTCGCGCGCCACCTGCACATCGTCGAACGGCAGGATGCGGGTGGCGTCGCCCCGGCCCACGATCTGCCCCTGTTCGTGGCCCTTGCCGGCGACCAGCACGATGTCATCCCCCGTCGCCTCGGCAATGGCGGCGGCGATGGCCGCACGGCGATCACCGATCTCGCGCGCACCGGCGGTGCAGCCGGCGAGCACGGCCTTGCGGATGTCCGCCGGGTCTTCGCCGCGCGGATTGTCATCGGTGACGATGACGAGATCGGAGCCGGCGCAGGCGGCACGGCCCATTTCCGGGCGCTTGCCACCATCGCGATCCCCGCCCGCACCGAACACGGTGATGAGGCGGCCCTTCACGTGCGGACGAAGCGCGGCGATGGCGGCCTCGATCGCATCGGGGGTGTGCGCGTAATCGACATAGACCGGCGCGCCGGCGCGGCTGATCGCGGCGCGTTCCAGCCGCCCGCGCACCGGCTGGAGCCGGCCGAGCGCCTCGAACGTGCGGTCCGCATCGCCACCAGTGGCCAGCACCAGCCCGGCCGCGACCAGCGCGTTGGCGGCCTGATAGGCGCCGATCAGCGGCAGGTTGACCTTGCGCGTCTTGCGCTGGCCTTCGGCGCCGTATTCGATCTCCAGCGTCTGCCCGAGTTGGGTGGGCGTGCGCGACAGCAGGCGGATGCCATCGCCCTTCGCGCCGACCGTCAGCAGGTTGAGCCCGCGCGCCGCCGCATGGGCCACGGCCTTGCCGGACCAGGCATCGTCGTCCGCCCAGATCACCGCCGTCCCGTCATCGGCCACGACATCATCGAACAGACGCATCTTGGCAGCGAAGTAATCATCCATCGTCGCGTGGTAATCGAGATGGTCGCGGCTAAGGTTGGTGAACGCCCCGGCCACGACGCGCAGGCCCTCGTTGCGGTACTGCGACAGGCCGTGGCTCGACGCTTCGTAGGCGACATGCGTCACGCCCTCACGCGCCAGGCCGGTCATGTTCGAAAGGAACGTGACGATATCGGGCGTGGTGAGGCCGGTGGAAACGGATTCGTCCGCCGTGGTCACGCCCAGCGTGCCGATCGAGGCGGCGGAATAGCCGGCCATGCGCCAGAGCTGCCGCGTCATCTCGACCGTGGAGGTCTTGCCGTTGGTGCCGGTGACGGCGACCACGGTTTCGGGAACGGGCGTGAAGAAGCGCGCAGCGAGCCGGGCAAAGGCGCGGCGCGGCTGCGCGTCGGCGATATGGACCGCGCCCCGCACGACCGCTTCGGGCCGGGCGACGACGGCGACGGCGCCCGCCGCCACGGCATCGGCGATGAAATCCTCGCCATTGAAACGCGCGCCCACAAACGCGCCGAACACGGTGCCGGGCGCGACCTTGCGGTGATCGATGGCGAAGCCGGTCACATCGCCGTCCGCGCCGCCGTCCACGCCATCAGGCAGCGCGAAACCCGCTTCGTGCGCGATGATGCCCAGCTTCATTCCCCGTCTCCGTTGGCGACCAGCGGCGACAGGTCGGTAATATCGACATCGCGGCTGGCATCGGGCACGACGCCCAGCAGCGGCCCGATGCGCGGCACGACCCGGCCGACGATCGGCGCGGCATTCCACGCCGCCGTGCGCTGCCCGGACGTGGCCACAGTGCCCTGCGGTTCATCGAGCATGGCGATCACGACATAGCGCGGCTTGTCCATCGGGAACGCCGCCGCGAAGGTGGCGACCAGCGAGGTCCGTCGATAGCCGCCCGCGCCCGGCTTTTCGGCCGACCCGGTCTTGCCGCCGACGCGGAAGCCCGAAGCGTCGGCCTTGCGGCCCGTGCCATCCACCACGATCATGCGCAGCAGTTGCCGGATGCGCGCGCTGGTGGACGCCTTGAACACGCGGCGGCCCGGCGGCACGCGCGCCGGATCGACCTTGTAGAGCGTGGCCGGGCGCCAGATGCCGCCGTTGACGAGCGCGGCATAGGCGCTGGCGAGATGGAGCGGGGTCACCGCGATGCCGTGGCCGTAGCTGACGGTCATCGTAGTGATCCGCGCCCAGTCCCCCTTGGCATCGGTTCCCCGGGGCCAGAGAGGGAAGCCCCGCGCAGGCAGTTCTATCGTAGGCCGCTCGTTCATGCCGAGCTGCATCATTGTGCGACGAAGGGCTGGTCCGCCGAGCTTGTCGGCGATCTGCGCGGTGACGATATTGGACGAATGAACCAGTGCTTCGGGCACGTTCAGCGACGGGCCGAAGTTGTGGCTATCGTGAATGGTAAAGCCGCCGATATTGAGCGGCCCGGTGGGATAGCGCACCGACAGATCGGTGATGACCCCGGCGTCGATCGCGGCGGCAACCGTAATCGGCTTGAACGTGGAGCCGAGTTCATAGACCTGGTTCGACACGCGGTTGAACACCAGGCCGTTGAACACGCGATCGCTGCGGTTGGGATTGAACGAGGGCAGCGATGCGAGCGCGATCACTTCGCCGGTATCGACATCGAGGATGATGCCGGCCGCGCCCTTGGCGTTGCTTTCCAGCATACCCCGGCCGAGTTCGTCTTCCAGCGCCCCCTGCGCGCGCGCATCGATCGACAGCGCCACGGGATTCGCGCGCTGCGCCGGATCGAGCAGGCGCGGTTCCAGCACCTGCTCCATGCCGACATGGCCCTTGCCCGCCAGATCGACGAAGCCCAGTACGTTCGCCGCGAGCGAGCCCTGCGGATAGTACCGCTGGTTCTCGCGCGGGAATTCCAGCGCGGGTTCGCCCAGCGCGAAGACGTGGTTGGCCTCTTCGGGCAGGACACGCTTGCGCAGGTAGCTGGGCTTGTCGGACTTCAGGCGGCGGACGAGATCGTCATAGTCCGCATCGGGAAAGATCTGGACCAGCGCGCGCGCCACTTCTTCGGGCGTCTTGACCAGCGGGCTGCCGCCCTTTTCGCCGAACGCCTTGGGGTTGTACCACAGCGAATAGGACGGGAACGCCCGCGCCAGCGCAACGCCGTTGCGGTCGGTGATCTCGCCGCGTTCGGGCACCAGCGCATCGGCCATCGAGCGCCGGTCGGGGCTGCCTTCGAACAACCCGATCTGGACGACGCGCATGAGCGCCGTGGCCGTCAGGAACACGAAAGCGAGCAGGATAAAGAGCGCGCGTTTTTTGGCCGTCAGCAGCGCGCTCTGACGGACATTGGCCAGCTGGACCCGGCCCGATGCGATCGCGGCGGATGCGGTTAGCGCGTTCACCGGCTGATCCTGCCCTCCTTGTGCGGCGTTCCCGTCCGGGGCTTGCCAGCGGCGCTGGCCGAGCGCGAGGCGGAGGACTTGGCGGAGCCTCCCTTGTCCACAGATTTGCCGTTAGCGGTCTTGGCCGCCTTCTTCTTCGCGGCGGGCGCTGCGCCTTCGGCAGCGCGCGGACGGCCGACCGTGCCAAGCCGTTCGCCCAGCGCGGCGGTGGCCGTGGCGTGATCGACATGCGCCGCCGGCGCGTCGGTCTGCGCGATCGCTTCTTCCGCCTGCGCCGACTTGCCGGTGAGCGGCGAGACCATCGCGGGGAACGCGGCCGAGGCGATCACGCTGTCATCGGCCGAGGCGACGCGGATCGGCGCGGGCGCATCGGGATCGGCCGGCTTGCTGAGCGAGGCGAGCTGCCGTTCGTTCTCGAGATACTGCCCGGCGGTGGGTGCCACATAGCCGAATTCGATGTCGTTCCACGACTTGAGCTGCTGCTGGTTGGCGCGCGTTTCGAATTCGGTTTCGAGGTACATCTTCTCCTGCTTGAGCGCGACGATGCGCTGCTCCGCGCGATGCACCTGGCTGCGCAGCGCGTTGACGCGGAACGACAGCGCCAGCACCACCGCCCCGCACAGCGCGAGCAGGACGACCCAGCCGATCGAACGCAGGCGGTTGGCGGTCACGATCATGCGGCGAGGCTCCCGGATGTGGCGCGCGCGGGCGCAGCGGTGCGAACCGCCCAGCGCAAGGTGGCGGAGCGGGCACGCGGGTTGCGCGCCTCTTCGGCGGAGGTGGGACGGATGGCGGACGAAGGCTTTTCGAAAACCGGCTTCGCGGTGCTGGCAAGCTGCGGCAGATGGCGCGATCCAGCGGGCATGGCGCCAGCCGCTTCGCGCAGGAACTGCTTGACGATGCGGTCTTCCAGGCTGTGGAAGCTGACCACGGCGAGCCGCCCGCCCTGCGCGAGCATCCGTTCCGCTCCGGCCAGCCCGGCGATGAGTTCGTCGAGTTCGCCGTTCACATGGATGCGGATCGCCTGAAAGCTGCGCGTGGCCGGGTCCTTGGGCGCGCCGGGGCGATGGCCCAGCGCCTTGCGCACAACGGCGGCAAGCTGGCCGGTGGTTTCCAGCGGACGCGCCGCCACGATCGCGCGCGCCACGCGGCGCGACTGGCGCTCCTCGCCATAGCGGTAGAGCACGTCGGCGATCGCCTGCTCGTCCGCCTCGTTGAGGAAATCGGCCGCGCTCGGCCCGTCCTGCGACATGCGCATGTCAAGCGGGCCGTCCGAAGAGAACGCGAAGCCGCGCGCGGCCTGATCGAGCTGCATCGAGCTGACGCCGATGTCGAAGACCACGCCCTGCACGGCGGTGACGCCGGCTTCGGCCAGCCCTTCGGCCAATTCCGAGAACCGGCGCGGATGCAGCACCAGGCGCGGCGCATCGCCCTGCGCCTCGGGCCAGCGCCGCCCGGCGGCGATCGCGTCGGGATCGCGATCGAAGGCGTGGACGGTGGCACCGGCGGCAAGCAGGCGGCGGGTATAGCCGCCCGCGCCGAACGTGGCATCGACGATCACGTCGCCCGGCGACGGCGCGAGCGCTTCCACCACTTCATCGAGCAGGACGGGAACGTGCGGGCCGAATCCGGTTGCGGGACCGGTTTCGGACGAAGACACCGGCGCGGTCACTTGCGCTTCCCCTTCGCCAGATCCGCCATCTTGGCGCGGCAACCGGCCTGCGCCGCTTCCCAGCCTGGCCCCATTTCGAGCAGGATGCGGGGATTCCAGATGGTGATCTGGGTGCCGCCACCCTGGAAGAACAGTCCGTCCTCCACCTGGCCGAGTTCGGCGAGATGGTCGGGCAGGACGAAGCGGCCGGAATCGTCGAAGCTGGCGCGGTGGAAGCCGTAGAGCTGCGCGGCACGCATGTCGCGATCGAAGTCAAGGCCGAGGCGAAGCGCCTTGTCCTCTTCGCGGTCGATGTCGGCGGCGAACTGTTCGCTGCGGGAAAGGCCGAAGCCGACCAGGCAGGGCAGGCGGTGATGCTTGTCGATGCAGAGGATGCGCTGACCGTCAGACGCGTCGCGGACATCGGCGCGGAAATCGGAGGGCAGGACGAAGCGACCCTTTTCGCCGCGCGGCGAAAAGCCCTGTCCCACGTAATTTGACGGCCCTCCCGCCACGCCGAATACCCCGCTCGAAGACGAAAGGCTCCACCCCCGGCCCACGCTCGCGCGCAAGCCGGCCGATCCCCCGCGGATACGGCCTGGAGTTCATCCCGATGGACCATCATTAACCGGGGACATCACGGGCGGAAAGGGGAAAATGCGGGAAATTACGTCCAGAACCTGAATCCCAAGCACTTTTTCCACACGCTTCATCGCAATGTTGCACGTTGTACTTGATTTGTTTCTATCTGGAAACGCCCGAAAAATGCGGGACTCGTGCGACTCCGCACCTAAGCCCCTCCGCCTTTCCCGTATTTTCCCGTGGAGTCGCCGGCTCAGCCCGCGAACGCGGCTTCCAGCAACGAATCCAGCGCCGCCGCGCGCTTTCCGTCGGCGTCGGAGGGTTCGAACAGCGCGGCATCGGCCACGATGAGCGCGCGGCCCCGCCCGATCCGGCAGCGCGCGATCAGCCCTTCGCGCACGATCGCGCATCGCGCGTCATGACCGCCCGGGCGCGGCGCGAACTGCCCGGGCAGATTGACGGGAAGCGCAGCGCCCGCGTTTTCCCGCGCCGCGTCATGCTCGCCCGCCGGCTGATCCTCGTCGAAGCGCAATTCCAGGCCCCAGCGCGCGAGGATGGGCGAAAGCAGCACGATGTCCTGCGGGCGGCGGCGGTCGCCCAGCGCATAGGTGCTGTCCGCCGTGAGCATCGGATCGGCGAACAGCAGCAGACGCCCCCCCGCCCGCACCCAGTCATCCAGCGCGACATTCTCCTGCGGCGCGAGCGGACGGGGTTGCGCCAGCAGCAGGAAGCGCGCGTCCAGCGGCGGGGCCAGCAGCGTATCGCGCGCGACGAGCGTGTAGCGCGCCTCCAGCGCGCGGCGCGCCCAGTGCGGCGGCGCATCGGCGCGCAGCATGGCAGCCAGGTCCGGCGTTTCGTTCCACAGGATCGGCAGGCTGGTGAACAGCATCAGGCGTGGACGCTCCTGCGCGGAGACCGCGCGCGAGCTGCTGGATTTCCACGCCACAGCCGCGCCCACCACCAGCGCGCAGACCAGCAGCGCCGCGCCGAAGCGCCACCGGCGCGATACAGCCATGCGCGCGACGGAAATCAGTGCTGGGGCGCGGCGGCGGGCGCCGTCTTGTCGGACGGACGGTTGGCCGCGGGCAGTTCCGGCGTCACACCCATGTCGACCAGCGGATCGTTCGCCGGCGTGGTGCTGGCCGATGCGGACGCGTCGGGATCGGCCACGGCCGAAGCATCGGCCATGTAGGCGCGATCGAGAATGACGTTGGCCAGGCCTACGAGCAGCAGCATCGCCGCCAGCCCGAACAGCCCGATCTGGAGCCGGTGGACCACTTGCGCGCGCAGCTCGCGCGGAGTGGGCGGAACGTGGTGAATGGGCGCCTTCGCCATGCCGCCCGCCTGCGCCGCGCCATGGCCCGCGCCCGGCACGGATTGCGCGGCGCGGCCGGATCGACGCGAAGGGAAGCCGAACAGAGCCATCCCGGGCAGATTATCCTATTGTTGCAGCCATGGAAATACCGGCAGATTCTTCGCCTTCAGCCATTCCGGGTTGTAGAGCGAGGACAGGTAGCGGAAGCCGGTATCGCACAGGATCGTGGCCACGCGCGGGTGCGGCCGCCCTTCCGCCACCAGCTTGCGCCCCAGCGCCACTGCGCCGGCCACGTTGATCCCGCTCGACAGGCCGAGGCACAGCCCTTCCTCGGCCAGCAAGCGGCTGACCCACAGCAGGCCTTCCTCGTCCGAGATGCGGAACTGGGTATCGATCGGCGCGCCTTCGAGGTTGGCGGTGATGCGCCCCTGCCCGATCCCTTCGGCCACCGACGCCCCTTCGGCCTTCAACTCGCCGCAGGCGTAGTAGTTGTAAAGCGCCGCGCCGTGCGGATCGGTGAGCGCGATCGTGATGTCCTCATCGAACGCCTTGAGGCCCAGACTGGTGCCGGCGATGGTGCCGCCGGTGCCCGCCGCGCAGGTAAAGCCGTCGATGCGGTGCTCCATCTGCTCCCAGATTTCGGGCGCGGTGCTTTCGATGTGCGCGCGGCGGTTGGCGATGTTGTCGAACTGGTTTGCCCAGATCGCGCCTTCGGTCTCCTCGGCGATGCGGCGCGAGGTGTGGACGAAGTGGCCGGGATTGGAAAACGGCGCGGCGGGAACGAGCACGAGTTCGGCGCGCAGCGCGCGCAGCGTGTCCATCTTCTCGCGCGATTGCGTTTCGGGCATGACGATCACGGTCTTGTAGCCGAGCGCGTTGGCGACGAGCGCGAGGCCGATGCCGGTGTTGCCCGCCGTGCCTTCAACGATCGTGCCGCCGGGCTGGAGCAGGCCCTTCTCCTCGGCATCGCGCACGATCCACAGCGCGGCCCGGTCCTTCACCGACGCGCCGGGGTTGGCGAATTCGCACTTGCCGAAGATGTCGCACCCCGCTTCCTCGCTTGGCCCCTTGAGCCGGACGAGCGGAGTGTTGCCGATGAGCGAAAGCGTGTCGGGAAGAAGGACGGGTACGGTCATGGTCAAGGAGTTAGGCGGCCCGTGTGCGTTCCGCAATCCGTTTGCGGCTTGGTCCGCGACAAATCCCGCTTTCCTCCGATCGTTCCGGACCGCTTTATTCCCGGCCGGCGCGGATGGCCGCGCCCCCGGCGAAGGGCGCGATGGCCAGCGCGGCCAGGCTTGTCGCGGCGAGCAGCAGCAGGCCACCCTCGCCGCCGGGCTGGAGCGAGCCCGCGCCGAAGATCAGCAGCGGCACCGCCAGCGGGATCGCCAGCAGCCCCCCCAGCGCCGCACCCGCGCGCAGGCCGGCGGTAAGCGCGGCGATGGTCACGCCGATCGCGGCCAACCCCGGCGTGCCCAGCAGCAGCCCCAGTTCGACCACGCGCAACTGCCCGGCATCGAGCGAAAGCAGCCCGGCGGAAAGCGGCGCGGCGAGCAGCAGCGGCACCCCGAAGCTGATCCAGTGGGCGATGATCCGCACCAGCAGCAGCGCCTCTTCAGCAATGCCGCGCAAGGCCCATTGATCAAAGAAACCCGCCTCGAGGTCCGGTTCCACCAGCCGGTCGAGCGGGAGGATCGCGGCGAGCAACGCCGCCACCCAGATCACGCCCGCGCCGGTGCGGCCGAGCAGCCGCGCGTCCGGCCCCACCGCGAAGGGAAACAGCATGGCGACCGCGAGGAAGAACAGCAGCGGCAGCACCGCCCCGCCCCGCCCCTGCGCGCCGCGCAGCAGCAGCGCCAGATCGCGCGTGAAGATCGGCCAGAGACGCGCGATCATGCGACGTAATCCCGCAGCGCCAGCTGTCGCACCCCGGCGAGCGCGAGCGGCTGGTGCGAAGCGATCACCACCGCGCCGCCGCCCGCAAGATGCGCGGCGATGCGCTCCTGCGCCACGGCGGCCCATTGCGTGTCCAGCCCGTTGAGCGGTTCGTCGAGCAGCCAGATCGCGGCATGGCTGGCGGCCACGCGGGCCAGCGCGGCGCGCTTGCGCTGACCGGTGGACAAGTAGCGCACCGGCACGTCGAGCAGGTCTTCGAGGCCGAAATCCGCGCCCTCGTCCCCGCTGCCGTCGACCCGTCGCCAGAACGCCAGCGCCGCGCCCAACGGCTGGTGCCCGTCCAGCGCGAGCCGTTCGTCCGACAGCGCCAGCGCACCCTCGCGCTCCACCGTGCCGGCAAAGGGCCGGAGCAGGCCGGCGAGAATGCGGATCAGGCTGGACTTGCCGATACCGTTCGGCCCGGCAAGGTGCAGCGCCTCGCCCCCCTGCAACGCGAACGACAGCCCCTTGAACAGCAACCGGTCGCCGCGCCGGCAGGCGATGTCACGGGCAGCGAGATGGCAGGCTTGCATGGACCGGCTCGATAGGGGAAAGCGCGGCAACTGCCAAGGAGAGCCAGATGTCGATTGCCCGCCTGACCGACGCCGAACGCGACGAAGCCCTGGCCCGCCTGCCCGGCTGGGCGCTGCGGGAGGACGGCCTCGCCATCGTCAAGACCTTCCGCTTCGCCGATTTCGCCGAGGCCTTCGGCTTCATGGCGCGCGTGGCGATCCATGCCGAAAAGGCGGATCACCACCCCGAATGGTTCAACGTGTACAACCGCGTGGACATCACGCTGACCACGCACGACGCCGGTGGCCTGAGCACGCGCGATGTGGCGCTGGCGACGGTGATCGAGGGGTTCGCCTAAATCGTCATTGCGAGGGGCGAAGCCCCGCGGCAATCCAGAGTCGCGCGCTGGACTCTGGATTGCTTCGCTACGCTCGCAATGACGAAGCGCGTCGGATCACCTCATCGCTCCGGGATCAGCCCCCCAGCGGGCGCAGGCTGGCCCTGCCCTGCTTGCGCACGCGGCCGGGCAGCCAGCGCGCCCCGAAGGCCAGCTTGCGCGCGGTAGCGCCGACCAGCGTGTGCAGCGTCTGGCCGTGGATGGCCGCCCATGCCGCGTCCGCCACTTGCGAAACCGGCGTGATTTCCAGCCCGGCTTCCTTGACACGGCCGCGAATATCCTCGTTCGAGGCCCGGTTCGGTGCGTGATCGAGCAATGGCGTATCGATGAAGCCGGGCATCAGATCGCGGACCTCGATGCCGTCGGGCGCCCATTCGGCATCGAGCGATTCGGTTAGCCCGCGCACCCCGAACTTGGTGGCGGTATAGACCGAGGCGCCGGGCGTGCCATAGATGCCGGCCGCGCTGGCAGTGTTGAGCAGGCAGCTTCCCGGCGCGCTCCGCTTGAGCCAGGGATAGGCGGCCTGCGCCCCGAAGATCACGCCCTTAAGGTTGATGTCGAGCGTGCGCTCGACCTCGTCCACGCCCAGGTCGGCGAGCTGCCCGCCGATGGGGATGCCGGCATTGTTGAACACCACGTCGATACCGCCCCCGGCGGCGCGCGCGAAATCGGCCAGCGCCGCATCCCATGCAGCGCGATCGCGCACGTCGAGCTTGTGGATCGAACTGGCACCCGCCGGCAGGAGCGCGGCGGTTTCCGCCATGCCCGCCTCGTTGATATCGGCGATACCCACGAACCAGCCTTCGCGCCCGAACCGCTGCGCCACGGCGCGGCCGATGCCCGATGCGCCGCCGGTGATGAAGATTGCCTTGCGTGCCATGAATGCCCAAGCCCCTCCGTAATTGGCCGTTCAAATTGCGTTGTTATGCGCAACTCATCCTACAGCGGCGGCGAACTTACAAGATGCGAGCGGTCAGAGCGCGGGGTTGTTGTAGCAGTGCCATGTGAAGATCGCCGCCGCGCCGCGATGGGGGCGCCAGTCCTCGGCCAGGGCGCGGGTGCTTTTTTCGTCGGGCCGCTCCTCCAGCCCCAGCAGCTTGCCGAGGCCGACCTGCACCGCCAGATCGCCTGCCGGCCAGATGTCGGGCCGCCCTTCCGCGAACAGCAGGTAGATTTCGGCGGACCAGCGGCCGATGCCCTTGATCCGCACGAGTTCGGCGATCGCCTCCTCGTCATCCGCCGGCAGGTTTTCGAGATCGAGCGCGCCGGACACAACCAGTTCGCACAGCGACCGGGCATAGCCCTGCTTCTGGCGCGACAGGCCGCAGGCGCGCAGCGCGTCGAAATCGGCGGCGAGCAGATCGTGCGGCGGCATGTCGTCGCCCAGCAGCGCCTCCAGCTTGGCCCAGACCGACGCCGCCGCCGAAACGCTGACCTGCTGGCCGACGATGGTGCGCAGCAAGGTGCGGTAGCCGGTGGCGCGGATGCGCGGTTCCGGATAGCCGACGCGGCCAAGCGCGGTCGCAATCCGGGGCGAACGCGCGGCGATGTGATCGAGCCCGGTGGCAATGGCATCGGCAGTCAAACCCACGGGCGTTCCATCCTTTCGCGCAGACCGGCTTGCCAAAGCCGGGGGCACTCATTAGCAGCCGCTTCCAAACGGGAACAGGGGGGCGGATTCCGTCCCTGAACGGAGACGCAAGCGATGCCCAAGATTGTCGTTGTCAATCGTGCTGGTGAAGAAAAGACCGTGGACGCCGACGCCGGCCTTTCGGTGATGGAAGCGATCCGCGACAACGGTTTCGACGAACTGCTGGCGCTGTGCGGCGGCTGCTGCTCGTGCGCGACCTGCCACGTCTATGTCGACCCTGCCTTCGCCGGCAAGATCGCGCCGATGAGCGAAGACGAGAACGACCTGCTCGACAGCTCGGACCACCGCAACGACCAGTCGCGCCTGTCCTGCCAGATCCAGATCACCGGCGAACTGGAAGGCCTGAAGATCACCATCGCGCCGGAAGACTGAGTACCAACCGTCATCCCGAGGTCCGTCATCCCGGCGCAGGCCGGGATCTCGGGCCGTTGATGGAAACCCCTGATAGGTTCGGCCCGGCCGCCTGAGATTCCAGCTTTCGCTGGGATGCCGGGGGAGTGGGATGACGGGCAGGCGGATGCCCCTACAGGCGCAGACCCGCCGTCTCTTCGAGGCCGGCGATCAGGTTGAGGCTTTGCACCGCCGCGCCGCTGGCGCCCTTGCCAAGATTGTCGAGTCGCGCCACCAGCCGCGCCTGCGCACCGTCGGCGCTGGCGATGACGTGCAGTTCCAGCCCGTCCCACGGCTCCATCGATCCGCGCAGCAGCAGTTCGCCGTCCGCCGGCGGCTCCTGCGCCACCGTGATGATGGGCGAGCCGGCGTAGAACTGCGTCAGCGCCGCGCGCAGCAGATCGGGCGCGGGGTTGCCGGGAATGATCGACAGCGGCAGCGGCACTTCCACGATCATGCCGCGATGCGCCGGTACCACCGCCGGGCTGAACAGCGGCGCGATGGCGAGGTGCGCGTATTGCTGCATTTCCGGAACGTGCTTGTGCCCGAACGCCAGGCCATAGCCACGCCAGGCGATGTCGCGGTCCTGTTCGAAGCGGGCGATCAGCGCCTTGCCGCCGCCCGAATAGCCGGACACAGCGTTGCAGCTATAAGGCCACGCCGTAGGCAGCAGGCCCGCGCGCACCAGCGGCGCGACCAGCGCGATGAAGCCGGTGGGGTAGCAGCCCGGATTGGAAATGCGCTTGGCATTGGCGACCGCTTCGCGCCCGACGATCTCGGGCAGCCCATAGGTCCACCCTTCCGCCACGCGGTGCGCGGTGGAGGCATCGATCACGCGGGTGCGGTCGTTGGCGATCATCGCCACGGCCGCCTTCGCCGCATCATCGGGCAAGCACAGGATCACGACATCGGCAGCGTTGATCGCCTCGGCCCGCGCGGCATCGTCCTTGCGACGCGCCTCATCCAGCGCGATCAGGGTGAATTCGGGCCGGTCGGCCAACCGATCGGCGATCTCGAGGCCGGTCGTGCCCGCGGCGCCATCGATGAAGACGGAGGTGGTCACGCGCCCGGCTCCGCCAGCGCGGCCAGCGGAACGTAGCCGACCAGCCCGTCCACGCCGACCTGCCCCCAGGCCCAGTTGCCCGCCATGTCGAGCACGTTGAACACGGTGCCCGCATCCAGCGGCGCCATCACATCGGCATCGTCACGCCCGGCGCGGCGCAGCTCGGTTCCGCCCGCCGCGATCACGCGCGGCAGCGGCACCGAATAGTGCGGCACGAAGACTTTACCCGCCAGACGGATGTGCGCCAGATCGCCTCGCACCGGGATATGGTCCGCTTCCAGGCGCGGCACCGGGCCTGACAGCGCGAGCTGTTCGGCGGGCACGGCATCGCCCGAAAGGGCGGACTGGTCGATCAAGGCGGACTCGATGGTCAATTCGGCATGTCCCCGGAAGCGGAAAAGCGCGCGCTTATACGGCCCGGCCCCCTCATTCAAGGGCTGGCCCTTCCGCTCCGGTCCGTCGGACGCGCTACGCCGGCTGGCCATAGCGGTCGAGCAGCAGCCCCCAGGCCGCACGCAGGCCCAGCGCCTCGCCCCCCTTGGGCCGCCCCGGCTTGGCCGCCGGACGCCACGCGAAAGTATCGAAATGCACCCAGTCGATCCCCTCGCCCACGAAGCGATCGAGGAACAGCGCGGCGACGCTCGATCCGGCGAAACCATTGGCGTGGCTGTTCATGATGTCGGCCACGTCGGACTTCAGGTATTCGCGATAGCCATCGTGCAGCGGCAGGCGCCAGCACGGATCGTCGCGCTCCAGCCCGGCGCGCAGCAGGGCCTCGGCCGTGCCGTCCTGCCGCGCGAACATCGCGGGCAAGTCCGGCCCCAGCGCGACGCGGGCCGCGCCGGTCAGCGTGGCGAAATCGATCACGAGTTCAGGCTTGTCCTCGCTGGCGCGCGCGAGCGCGTCGCCCAGCACCAGCCGCCCTTCCGCATCGGTGTTGGTGATCTCCACGCTCATCCCCTGCCGCGTGCGCAGAATGTCGCCGGGCCGGAAGGCGTTGCCGGAAATCGCGTTTTCCACCGCTGGAACAAGCAGATGCAGGTTTATCCTGAGACCGGCTTGCATGATCAGGCCGGCCAGCGCCAGCGCGTGCGCGGCACCGCCCATGTCCTTCTTCATCAGCGCCATGCCCGAGGACGGCTTGATGTCCAGCCCGCCCGAATCGAAGCACACGCCCTTGCCCACCACGGCAACGCGCGGGTGCTTCGGATCGCCCCAGACCAGCTCGATCAGGCGCGGGGCATGGCTGCGCGCGGCGGCGCGGCCGACGGCATGGACCATCGGGTAGTCGCGCTCCAGCACATCCCCGGCGAAGACGTGGATCTGCGCGTGATGCGCCTTGGCGAGCGCCCGCGCCTCGGCTTCGAGCTGCGCCGGCCCCATGTCTTCGGCGGGCGTGTTGACCAGATCGCGCACGATGGTGACCGCCGCCGCCTCGGCCAGCGCCGGATCGATCGCCTTGGCATCCTTGATCAGCAGCACGCGCGGTTCGCCGCCACTGGCATCCTTGCGGTAGCGGTCGAAACGGTACTGACCGGCCACCCAGCCGTGCAGCGCCTTGCCAGCCTCTCCGTTCGCCAGCCGGTACGTGCCGCCGGGCAGGGTTTCGGCGAGCTTCGCCAGGCACCAGCTGGTGAGCGCCGTGCCATCGGCAACGCCGCCGGCCGCGAACCAGCCATCGCCATCGGGCAGGATCGCGACTTCGCCGGCCGTGCCTTCGAACTTCTGCGCGGCCAGGATCGCGCGGTGGCCGGGGGAGCGCGCCTTCTGCCATGCGGCGAAGGACGCCTTGTCGACCAGGTGGAGCGCGGTGGCGGCCTGTCCCCGGTCAGGTTGGATCAATGTGGGCTGGTTCAAGGGCGTGCGGTCGTTCATGTTGCGGCGGACCTTGCCGCAGCCGTGCGGCAAGCGCGAGAGGAAATTGCGATGAAGCACCCGGTTGCCGTTTCGATCACGACCCTGTCCATCGCCCCCGTCCTGTTCGGCGCGATGCTGGCGACGGGCGCGTGCAGCAAACCGGCACCCGCCACGCAACCGGGTGCGGCGGCATCCTCGTCGCACACGCTGACCGCTCCCCCGACGCCGCCCGCCCCGCCCCAGCCCATGCCGGCCGTGGCGCGCAAGGTTTCCGAAAACAACGATCTCTACGAGTTCGACTATGCCTATCCGGCAGCGGCCGGCGCGATCCCGGCGCTGCGCGACCAGCTCGACAAGGACCTGATCGAGAAGAAGCAGGGCCTGGTCAACGAAGCCAGCGACGACCGCAAGCAAGCCAAGGCGAACGACTATCCCTTCCACGCCCATTCGCTTTCGCTCGACTGGAAGGTCGTAACCGACCTGCCCGGCTGGCTGAGCCTGTCGACGATCGTGGGCAGCTATTCGGGCGGCGCACACCCGAACTACGTCTATGACACGGTTTTGTGGGACAAGGCCGCCGGTCAGCGCCGTGGCGTGGCAGACCTGTTCACCTCGAAAGCCGCTCTGTCGCAGGCGATCCGTCAGCCGTTCTGCGCCGAACTCAACCGCCAGCGCGCGAAGAAGCGCGGCGAACCGGTGCCCGCGAACAGCGATTCCGAATTCGACGCCTGCATCGATCCGGTGGGCGAGACGGTGATCCTGGGGTCGGCCGGCAAGCAGGGCTTCGACCGCATCGGCGTGCTGGTGGCGCCATACGATGCCGGCCCCTATGCCGAAGGCTCGTATGAAGTGACCGTCCCGGTGACGAGCGCGGTGCTTGCCGCGGTGAAGCCGGAATACCGGGCCGCATTCAGAACGCGATGATCTCGCATTTTCGCGGGACACGCGCTATATAGCCGACATGACCCAGTATGTGATCGCAGACGATACCGAAGTCCTCCCGCGCGACGGGACCATCAAGCTTCATGGCCCGGCCGGGTTCGAGGGCATGCGCAAGGCCGGCCGCCTTGCCGCCGAAATCCTCGACGCGCTGGCCCCACTGGTGCAGCCGGGCGTGACCACGGCTGCGCTGGACGACGTGGTGCGGCAGATGACGCTGGACGCCGGCGCCGTGCCCGCCACGATGGGCTATCGCGGTTATGCGCATTCGTGCTGCATCTCGATCAACCATGTCGTGTGCCACGGCATCCCTTCGGACAAGACGCTGAAGGACGGCGATATCGTCAATATCGACGTGACCCCGCTGCTGGACGGCTGGCATGGCGATTCCAGCCGCATGTACCTGGTCGGCGACGTGCCGCTGAAGGCGCGGCGGCTGGTGGACGTGACTTACGAATGCCTGATGATCGGCATCGAACACGCCAGGCCCGGCGCGCGGCTGGGCGATATCGGCGCGGCGATCCAGGCCCATGCCGAACGGCAGCGCTATGGCGTGGTGCGCGACTTCTGCGGGCACGGGCTGGGCCGCCTGTTCCACGACGCGCCGGAAGTGGTCCATGTCGGCCGCCCCGGCACCGGCCCCGAACTGCGCCCGGGCATGTTCTTCACGATCGAGCCGATGATCAACCTGGGCAAGCCCGCCGTGAAGATTCTCGACGACGGCTGGACGGCGGTGACGCGCGACCGTTCGCTTTCGGCGCAGTTCGAACATTCCATCGGCATCACCGAGGATGGCTGCGAGATTTTCACGGCCAGCCCGAAGGGACTTCACCGACCGCCCTATTCGGCCTGAAGGTCGCTTCGGGCGGTCTGCCTGCCTGCTTTTTGAGCAGGGCTGCGCAAATTTTATGCATCTTTCGATCAACCGCGCGCAACTTGCAAAATGTTGCCCGCGGGCTGTCGATTCAATTCTTTCGCCACCCCCCGATTTTCCCGCTTTCCCGCCCTGCGGCGATGGCCTAGTGCAATCAAACAGCGCGTGGCACGATTCTTGTTAGTACCGTGTCACAGGGACAACCGCCGGACTCTGGCGCGAACAAGGTCGCAGATCGTGTCGCTTGGAGTTTGGCCCGTGTTGCAGGGGTCTGAACGACGTGAAAAAGGTCGAGGCGATCATCAAGCCCTTCAAGCTCGATGAAGTGAAGGAAGCGCTGCACGAAATCGGCGTTTCGGGTATTACAGTCACGGAAGCCAAGGGTTTCGGGCGCCAGAAGGGCCATACCGAACTTTATCGCGGCGCCGAATACGTCGTGGACTTTCTGCCGAAAGTGAAGCTCGAAGTCGTGGTGGCAGACGCCCTGGTCGACCGGGTGGTGGAGGCGATCGCCGCCGCCGCACAGACCGGCCGCATCGGCGATGGCAAGATTTTCGTGATCCCCGTGGAAGGCGTGCTGCGCATCCGCACCGGCGAACGCGATGACGCCGCCCTCTGACAGGGCGGTTTTCTGACAGGCTTGTCCGCCTGCCCGGCGCCACGGAGCCGGGCGGGCGGGCTCCCTCTTGGGAGGCTGGCTCAGGGACCGTCAGCCTTCAAGAGACTATCACCCCGAATGCCCCGATGAGGGGGGCAAGAAGAAGGACCAGCGATGGCAAGTGCAAAGGACATCCTCGCCCGTATCAAGGACGAGGAAATCGAGTGGGTCGATCTCCGCTTCACCGATCCCAAGGGCAAGTGGCAGCACCTGACCATGGTTGCTTCCATCCTGGGTGAAGACGAACTCGAAGACGGCCTGATGTTCGACGGTTCGTCGATCGAAGGCTGGAAGGCCATCAACGAGTCCGACATGATCCTCAAGCCGGATCTCGACGCGGTCTACATCGATCCGTTCAGCGCGACGCCGATGATGATCCTGGTCTGCGACATCGTCGAACCCTCGACCGGCGAACTCTATGCCCGCGACCCGCGTTCGACCGCTAAGCGCGCCGAAGCCTTCGTCAAGTCCTCGGGCATCGGCGATACCGTCTATGTCGGTCCGGAAGCCGAGTTCTTCGTGTTCGACGACGTGAAGTTCTACGACGGCTACAACGGCAACGGCTTCTCGATCGACGACATCGAACTGCCGACCAATTCGAACAAGGACTACGAAGGCGGCAACCTGGCGCACCGTCCGCGCGCCAAGGGCGGCTACTTCCCGGTCGCCCCGGTCGACAGCCTGGTCGATGTGCGTGGCGAAATGGTCTCGACCATGATCGAGATGGGTCTGCCCTGCGACAAGCACCACCACGAAGTGGCCTCGGCGCAGCACGAACTGGGCCTGACCTTCGGCACGCTCGTGACCACCGCCGACCGCATGCAGGTCTACAAGTACGTGGTGCAGCAGGTCGCGCACGCTTATGGCAAGACCGCCACGTTCATGCCGAAGCCGATCAAGACCGACAACGGTTCGGGCATGCACACCCACATCTCGATCTGGGACGCGGGCAAGCCCCTGTTCGCCGGCAACGGCTATGCCGGCCTGTCGGACATGTGCCTGTACTTCATCGGCGGCGTGATCAAGCACGCCAAGGCGCTGAACGCCTTCACCAACCCGACCACCAACAGCTACAAGCGCCTAGTGCCGGGCTATGAAGCCCCGGTGCTGCTCGCCTATTCGGCGCGCAACCGTTCGGCTTCGTGCCGCATCCCCTATGGCGCCGGCGACAAGGCCAAGCGCGTGGAATTCCGCTTCCCCGACGCGATGGCCAACCCCTACCTGTGCTACGCCGCGCTGCTCATGGCCGGTCTCGACGGGATCAAGAACAAGATCCACCCGGGCGAAGCGATGGACAAGAACCTTTACGATCTGCCGCCGGAAGAACTCGCCGCCGTGCCGACCGTCTGCGGTTCGCTGCGCGAAGCGCTGGACGCGCTGAGCGCCGACCACGACTTCCTGATCCAGGGTGGCGTGTTCACCAAGGACCAGATCGAAGCCTACATCGAACTGAAGTGGCCGGAAGTGATGCGCTGGGAAACCACGCCGTCGGCCGTCGAGTTCGACATGTACTACAGCGCCTGATCCGCGCCGCCCGCAAGGGACACGATCACCAGGGGGCGTCCGGACTTCGGTCCGGGCGCCCTTTGCTTTGGCGATTGTATCGCTTGCAAAGACGGAGCGCGGAAAGCCCACTCCGCTGCGCCTAACGCCGCCTGCGGCGGCGCAAGCCTCGTTCCCCTCCCGCTGGCGGGAGGGGTTTGGGGTGGGAAACTCCACGAGGCAGGCTGGAAGGGTGCACGCCGCCCACCCCGTGTCACTGGCCTGCGCCGGCCATAACGCCTATCGGTGGGCGATGGCCCGCCAGTACGATTTCCGCCCTGCCCGCGCCCTGCGCATCCACTGCCCCGTGGCGGAGCCGGTCCTGGCGCGCCTGCTCGCGGGCGATCGCCAAGCGCTGGAGGACGACCCGGCGCTGGCGGCCATGCTCGCGATCGTGCGGGGCGATAATCCACTGGGCGATTTCGGTCTCTATCGCGGCGTCATGGAGCTCGCGCCCGGCTGGGAGCTGTTCACGCCGACGGCCACTGCCCGTCCCACGGCCGGCGCCGCCGATGAAAACGCGGTGTCATCCACCGTGATCCTGACCGTCCACCTGCCGCACGATGCGCCGCAGGACCGGATCGATGCCGCGATCGGCGCGATCCTGCGCGCCCATCCCTAGGAAGTGCCGGTGATCGAGCTGACCGAAACGCGGCTGGTAATGCGCGCGCCGGAAGCGGGCTGAAAGCGGGTGCTTACCCGACGAGCCGCCGCGTAGCGCTCTCCTGGGCGTCGCGGGTCAATAGCGCGAACGCCTCCTGCGGCGCGAGCGCGGCCCAGAACAGGTGCCCCTGCACCAGCTCGCAGCCGGCCGCCTGGACGAGCTGGCGCTGGACATCGGTTTCGACGCCTTCGGCCACGACCTTCATCCGCAAGGTGTGGCCGAGCGAGACGATCGCGCAGAGGATCGAGTGGGCGTCGACATCGCCTTCGACATTCTGCACGAACGACCGGTCGATCTTGATCCGGTCGAACTGGAACGAACGCAGGTAGCTGAGGCTCGAATAGCCGATGCCGAAATCGTCAAGCGCGATGCGGAAGCCCATGCCGTTGAGTTCGCGCAGCACCGAGAAAACGTGCTCGCTGCGATCCAGCATCACGCCTTCGGTGACTTCCAGCACCACCCGGCGCGGGTCCATGCCGGTTTCGGCCAGGATGGTGCGCAGCGTGACGAGGAAATCGCTGGCCATGATCTGCAAGGGCGAGAGGTTGACCGAGATGTCGCACGGCCAGGCGTGGCATTCGTTGAACACCCGCCGCAGCACCCAGTTGCCCAGCGGGATCATCAGGCCCGCCTGTTCCGCCACGGGCACGAACAGGCCCGGCCGGATTTCCCCGCGATCGGGATGATACCAGCGCAGCAGCGCCTCGAAGCCGTGGATGCCGCCATCGGGCAGCCCGATGATAGGCTGGAACGCCACCGACAGTTCTTCTCGCGCGATGGCGCGGCGCAGTTCCATTTCCATTTCACGCCGCAGTTTCAGGCTGGCGTCCATATCGCGAGTGAAGCGGCGGTAGCGCGCGCGGCCGCGCTGCTTGGCGCGATAGAGCGCGATATCGGCGCGGCGCAGCAGTTCGCCCGGATCCTCGCTCTGCTCCGGCCCCCAGCTGATCCCGCACGAGCAGGTGACTTCCAGCGTGTTGCCGGAAATCAGGAAGGGTTCGCGCATCAGATCCATGATCTGGGTGCCCAGCTCGTCGGCCGTAGCGCGTCCGCCGGGCGATCGGCGCATCAGCACGAATTCGTCGCCGCCGAAGCGCGACAGGAAGTCGGTGGACGGCAAGGCCCGGCGCAGGCGCATGGCCACCTGCCGCACCAGTTCGTCGCCGACGTGATGCCCCAGCGTATCGTTGACGACCTTGAAGCTGTCGATATCGAGATAGGCGACGAACACGTCGCCCAGGCGCTGATCGTTGATGCAGGCCGAAAGCTCCTGCCGCAGTCGCTGCATGTAATGCACGCGGTTGGGCAGGCCCGACATCGCGTCGTGCATCGCGTTGTGCTGGGCTTGCGCTTCGCTCGCCACCAGTTCGCGCGTGGTGCGCATGTGACGGCGCACGATCATCACGCCACCGAGCAGCACCCCCACGAAGAACAGGATAAAGGCCGAAAGCAAGGGCGCGGTCCGCCGGATGATCGCTTCGCCGGGGCGGCGCGCCGCCCAATCGAGCCAGCCGATGGTCTGGCCGCTGGGATCGGCGATCGGCGTGCCGTTGCGCGCCTGGTCCGCGGACGGCGGACCATCGCTCACCCGCATATCGTCGAGCAGCACCGCGCGGCTGAGTTCCTGCAGCAGGGTTTCGTCCATGGTCCGGACGAGCAGCACGTAGTTGGGAGCGCGCTGCAACAGGTCAACGTGCGAATCGGGTATGATCGCGGCGACGGTCATGATCGCCAGCCGCCCCTGGTACCGGGAAAATTCGTAAAGCCCGCGCTCCATCGGGTAGCCGCGCCGGTCGACCGGCCACTTGCCGTCTTCGAGCGTGATCCACTGCGCGATATCTCCATCGTCCCGGCTTTCGCCGCGCGTGCGCGCGATCAGGCGGGCAACACGCGTTTGCAGGCCGGCGTAGCGGTCGGCGGGCGCATCCTCGCCCCGCTCCCACCCGCGCACCAGCGAACCATCGGCACGCACCAGAAAAACGTGATCGGCGCGCTGGCTGCCCCAGAAAAAGTAGCCGAGGTAGGTCCGCGTCCAGACCGGATCGTCGCCGAGCACCGCATGGCGCATGGCGTCATCCCAGGTCTGCTGCAGCTTCTGCGCCGCGAGTATCCGTTTGGCCGAGCTGTCGAGATAGTGCGCGACTCGGACGCGTTCGTCGCTCTGCGCCAGTTCGTCGGCGATGCGAGTCGAGTTGCTGAACGAGGCCACCAGGGCGACCGACAGCGCCACCAGCGCGAGGAAAGTGGCCACGACAATCCAACTGGAGCGCAACACGCCCGCCGTGCGCCGCAGCGCCGTTGCCCGTGACAGATACCCAATCGCCATGCATCGGGACGGTAGAGGCCCTATCCGAACAAATGGTTAGCGCGGCACTATCCATCGCCAACGATTTTGCACGTCCGGACGGTTGCAATCGGCTACTCAAACTTGCAAATCTGCGATGGCCTTCCTAATTGTTCGTAAGACTAACTTTTTCAGCGGGAGTAAGATATGCGCGAAAGGCTTCAGCACTATATCGACGGCAAATGGGTCGACAGCGAGGGCGGCCGTCGCCACGAGGTCATCAATCCCGCCACCGAGGAACCCTGCGCGGTCGTGATGCTGGGCAGCCAGGCCGATGTCGACAAGGCCGTTGCCGCCGCCAAGCGCGCCTTCACCACGTTCAGCAAAACGCCGGTGGCCGAGCGCAAGGCTCTGCTGGAACGCATCATCGCCGAATACAAGAAGCGGATCCCCGATTTCGCCGCCGCGATCAGCGAGGAAATGGGCGCACCCGTCAGCTTCGCCGGCACGGCGCAGGTTGGCGCGGGCATCGGCTACATGCTGGGCACGCTGGAAGCGCTGGACGGCTTCGAATGGGAAGAAGCGATTCCCGGCACGCCCAACGCGCGCATGGTCCACGAACCCGTCGGCGTGGTCGCGGCGATCACGCCGTGGAACTGGCCGCTCAACCAGATCTGCGCCAAGATCGCGCCGTGCATCGCGGCGGGCAACACCGTGGTGCTCAAGCCTTCGGAAGAATGCCCGACCAACGCGGCGATCTTCGCCGAAGTGCTGGACGCGGCCGGCGTTCCGGCAGGCGTGTTCAACCTCGTGCAGGGTGATGGCCCCGGCGTGGGCGTGGCGCTGACCGTGCATCCGGACGTCGACATGGTGAGCTTCACCGGTTCGACCCGCGCGGGCATCCAGATTGCCAAGAATGCGGCCGAAACCGTCAAACGCGTGCATCAGGAACTGGGCGGCAAGGCGCCGAACCTCGTGCTCGAAGACGCCGATTTTGCCACCCACCTGCCGCCGACGCTGCAGGGCGTGGTTGCCAACACCGGCCAGAGCTGCATCGCGCCGACCCGCCTGCTGGTCCCCGCGGCGCGCAAGGCCGAAGCCGAGGCGTTCGTGAAGAACTACTTCGCGGTCGTAAAGGTCGGCAGCCCGGCCGACGAAGGCGCGCATATCGGCCCCGTCGTCAACAAGGCGCAGTGGAGCAAGGTGCAGAGCCTGATCGACGCCTCGATCTCCGAAGGCGCGAACCTGCTGGAAGGCGGCCCCGGCCTGCCGGACAACGTCAACCGCGGCTACTTCATCCGCCCGACGGTGTTTTCCGACGTGACGCCGGACATGACCATCTTCAAGGAGGAAACCTTCGGCCCGGTGGCGACGATCACCACCTATACCGACCTCGATGAAGCGATCGATCTGGCCAACAAGACCAGCTACGGCCTGTCTGCCACCGTCAGCGGCACGCCGGAATCGGCCGCCGACGTGGTCGGCCAACTGCGCGCGGGCCTGGTCACGGTGAACGGCTGGGCCGGCGTGAAGGGCGGCGCGTTCGGTGGCTACAAGCAGTCGGGCAACGGCCGCGAGGGCGGCAAGTACGGCCTCAAGGACTTCATGGAAGTGAAGACCATCGCCCAGTTCTGATTCCAGATTCTGATTTCCGGTACGCCGGAACGAAAGGGCCGGTGCATCCGCAGGGAAGCGCCGGCCTTTGCCGTTCGGGTTTGGAGGAGCCCACCCCCAACCCCTCCCGCAAGCGGGAGGGGAGAATTCGGGATATCCCCTCCCGCTTGCGGGAGGGGCAGCGAGACTTGCGCCGCCGCAGGCGGTGTTAGTCGCAGCGGGGTGGGCAGCACCCCATCGCCCGGATCAGCCGGCCTGCCGCCAGCGGCGGGCACCCTCCGCCGCCTCCAGCGCGCGGGCGCGGCCGTTCATCGCGCCGGTGATGCCGGCGATCGCGCTGTTGAGCGCGCGGGCGGCATAGCGGCGCGCATGTTGCGCCAGCGCCTGTTCGCGGGTGGCGGCGGCGTCCATCGCGCGGGGATAGATCTCGCCCAGCAGGCAATCGAACGTCGCTTTCCAGCTGAACCGGTCGACCACGTGTGCCCGCGCCGCGGCGCGCATCGCGGCGTAATCGCCCTGCCAGACCTCCATCACCAGCCGCGCCATCGCGTCCACGTCATCCACCGGCGCCAGCCGCCCCAGTGCGGGCGTGACTCTTTCCAGCATCGCGCCCGAGGCGACGCCGACCACCGGCAGGCCGCTCGCCTGCGCTTCCAGCACCGAGATGCCGAAGGTCTCGTCCGCCATGGCGGAGACATAGATGTCGGCCGATGCCAGCAGCCGCGCCAGTTCGGCGCGATCGCCGACGAAGCCCTGGAACGCCACGGGAAGCCCGCGCGCTTCCTCCACCATCCGGTCGCGCAGCTTGCCATCGCCGATCAGCAGCAGCGCGGCCCCGCAATCGGCCGGCAGCGCGCGGAACATCGCCAGCAGCCGGTCGGCGCGCTTTTCGTTGTCCAGCCGCCCGGCATAGACCAGCAGCGGCCCCTGCCCTTCCAGACCCAGCCGCGCGCGCAATCCGGGATCGCGGCGATCGGGGTGGAACACCGCCGGATCGACTCCAAGCGCCAGTTCGTCCACATGCTCGACGCCATAGGACGTCAGCATCGCGCGCATGTCCTGCCCCAGCGTATAGACCCGGTCGAATTCGCGATAGGTCGCTTCGGCATAGCCGGCGCTGACCTTGCGCAGTCCGCGCGCGACGAAATCGCCGAACAGTTCCGAACCGACGCGATAGACGTGGGCATTGGGAAAATCGGTGTGATAGCCGGCGACCAGTGTGGTGCGCGGGAACGCGCGGCGGTGATCGATCGCGGTCCAGGGCAGCACCCAGGGGCACAGCGATTCGATCACATCGGGCTGGTAGCGCGCCAGCACCGCGCGCACCGCCGCCGTGCGCAGGATGAAGCGGTAATTGGGGCTGCCCCGCACCGGATCGGCGCCGATCTCCACCCAGATATGGCGGCCGTTCTCCACCACCCGGTCCTCGGCGCCCGGCACGATCTGCAACAGCCGGTGCCCGGTATGCTCCAGCACATGCGCACGCTTTTCGCGCAGATACGTGCCGATGCCGCCGCCGCCCTGGGGGGCATAGCTTTGCGTGAGGTCACAGATCAGGAGTTCGTTGCCGGCGATGGTCACGGATCCCTTCAATCGATCCGTTATGACTCTTTCGCGACCGCAGGCAAAATTCCTTGAACGGCGTCAATAATCCTTGCTGACGCGCAAGTTCAGACTCTCGTCCCCGATCGTTGCCACGGAGGCGAGCAGCGCCAGCCAGCGGGTGATGCGGAATTCAACGGACGTGGCGTTGTAGCCACGCCCGTCGGTGACCAGTTCGACGAAGAACTTGCGGCCGAGGTACTTGCCGGCGGCGACGCTGGTGCCGCGCGGAATCGAGGCATCGGCGTTGAGGATGCGCAAGCGGTCGAGCCCGATGGCGCTGCGCAGCTTGTTGATCGGATCCAGCCCGCCGCCGCCGCGCAGCGATGCCAGCGCGGCGGCAAGCTGCACCGCTTCCGGCGCCGAAATCTGCGTGATCGAGCTGCCGAACAGCAGGCGGCTGAGCAGTTCCTCTTCGGGCAGCGAAGGCGTGGAGGAGAAGGCGATCACCGGCTTCATCCCCGATCCGGTGATCGTGATCGTAGCGCTGACGCCGTTGGCATCGCCGCTGGCCGCGATATCCAGCCGGGGATCGATCGGCACTTCGCCGGCGAAGCGGATGCGGCCGCGCGTGAGGTCGAAGCGCTTGCCGGCGAATTCGTAGCCGCCGCGCACCAGATCGGCGCTGCCGAATATCTGCGGGTTGGCGGTGGTCCCGCGCAGGCGGATGTCCGCGCCCCATTCGCTGTCCAGCCCCAGCCCGCGCACGTCGATGCGGTTGGCGCCGGAGGCGTCGATCAGGAACGTCCATGGCGTGGACGGCGTGCGCGCCGGCGCGACGTCGGCACGCGGGTTGATCTCGCGTGTGGGGATCGAGGGCAGCTCCGCCACCGCGCTGGCGCTGCCGAGCGCCCAGCGCGCCTGTTCGATGCGCACACGCCCGGCGATGGTGCCGCCGATGCCATCGCTGACGATGCGCAGCGGGCCGGTCACCGTGGCCGCCATGTCATCCCGGTTGACGATGCGCGCGTTCTGCGCGGCCATGCGCAGATCGAGCGCGACGCCGCGCGAGACGATGTTGGACAGATCGATGGTGCCGCTGCCGGTAACCTTGCCGCCATTGGCGGTGGTGCCGGCGAAACGGTTCAGCGACAGGCGCGAATCGTTGAACGTGCCGCTCGCCTGGATGTTCTGGATGTCGGTGCCGATCACGCTGCTCTGCACGCGCAGGTCCTTGCTCGCGATGGCGCCGACGAACGTGGGATCGTCGAGCGTGCCGGTGATGTCGGCGCGCGCGCCGATGGTGCCGGTCAGGTCCATGAAGTCCACCGCCGCGAGGCGCCAGAGCGTTTCGGCCGGTCCGCCATAGCGGACCTGCGCCTGCAGGCGGCCGCCGCGCAGGCGCTCCAGCACGGTGCCGCCACGCGGCAGGCCGGAGAGAAGCGCCTGCACCCCGCCGCGCACGGTGCCGCCGTCCCGCCCGCCATCCTTGAACACCGCGCGCGCCTGCAGCGCCGACGGATCGAGATCGGCAACCAGCGAAAGGTTCATCGGCCGCGAGGTGAGCACGAGGCCCGAGCGCGTCAGCCCGCGCACCTGCACCGCCGCATGGCCGGACGGCGCCCCGGTATGATCGTTGCGATAGTCGATCACGCCTGAAAGCGCCCCGCCCAGGCCCAGGTCCGCCACCACGATATCCGCCAGCGACAGCGGCATCCGCGCGATCTGGAGCTTCAGTTCGGTCGGCCCGCCCAGCACGTGCCCTTCGGCGATGACAGCGCCGCGCCCGAAATTGACCTGCGTCGGTTGCAGTCGCCAGCCTTCGCCCTCGCGCTCCAGCACCGCGCGGCGCGGCATCTGGATCGCGCGGCCGGAGTAATCTCCCGAAGCGAGCGCGACGATCTTGTCCGGCGCAATCGAGGCCGTGCCCTGCATGGCGAAGCGCGTGCCGCGCCGCCCGGCGATGGAGGCCGTGACGCTGCCCGCGCCGTTGACGAGCTTCGCGTTCACGGCCAGCCGCCCGATGAACAGCTGCCCCGCGCCGATGCCCTCGATATGCGCGGTGGCGTCGATCGTGCTCTTGCCCTCGGCCAGGAAGCCGTTCACCTCGACCTTGCCGTTGCCAATGGAAATCGGCCGCGCGCCGCCGAAGCGGGCGTTGCGCGCCGTGACCAGTGCGGTGATCGCCTGCCCGCCTTCCTTTGGATCGAGCCGGACGGTGCCATCGATCCCGCCGCCCGTGATCGCCAGATCGCCGCTGACGCCGGCCGTGGCAAGATCGAGCCCGCCGGTGATTTCCGTCTGCCAGACCTTGAAGTGCTCGATCGCGATCCGCGTCAGCCCCTTGGGCGGCGATTGCAGGCCCAGCACGCCATCGAACGGCCCCAGCGTGGAATCGCCCTTCGTTTCGATCCGGAACCCGTCGGCCACGGGGGACAGCGCCACGCGCACGTCCTTGAGGCCGGCGGCGGGCAAGGGATTGGCAAAGACCAGCACGGCGGACGGACCATCCTTGGCCACGGCCGCGTCGATGGTGAAATCGCCATAGTCGAGATGGCGCCCCTTGCCGACCACGGTGGTCCGGCCATCGGGGTGGACCTGCCCGTTCAGGGCAATGGCCAGCTTGCGCGAGGACAGGCGCGCATCACTGAACCGCAGCGGGATCAGCGCGCCGGTGACGACGCCACCGGAAAAGCGGATGTTGCCGCCGGTCAGGTTGGCCAGCGTGCCGTTGTCGATCCGCGCCATGCGCCCCGCCGCGTTGGCGCGCAGCGACCAGGGCACGCCGTTGCCCATGCCGAACACGATCTTGGCATCGGCATCGACCAGCCCCAGATTGGGCAGCGCGAAGCCGCGCGCGGTGACCGGCCCGGCCAGCGCGTACATGCCCTTGGCCATGTCGCTGCGCAGCACCAGCCGCGCCGCCAGCCCCTTGAGATCGATCGCGAGCTGTTCCGAGGAAAGCTGGCTGCCCTGCACGACCAGATCGCCCTTTACGCTGGCGCCGACGAAGCGCGGGTCGATCATGCCGTTGCCGGTCACCACCTTCTTCGCGGTGACGGCCAGCGGCAGCAGCAGGCGCTTGCCGTTCCAGTTGGCGATACCGGCGGTGTGCAGCCCTTCGGCCTGCGTGGTGCCGCTCTTCAGCCGGTCGATGGTGAAATCGTGGCGGATGGCGAGATCGCGGAGCGGCCCATCGAGCGTGGCGGCAAGGCGCACGCCGGCGAGTTCGGGCGAGGCCATCACCAGATCGGGCCGGCGCAGATCGGCCTTGAGCGCCAGCTGATCGACCCGGTTGTCGGTAAGATCAACCGCGCCCTGCCCCGTGGCGCGGAACGCCGCGCCGCCCACGTAATAGCGCCCGTCCAGCGTCGAATCCGCGAAGGTGCCCTGGTAGAACAGCGAAAGCTTGTTCCCCACGATGCGGCGTGCGGCGCCGGCCAACAGCGCTTCGGGGAAGACCTGCCCGGCCACAGTGTACGTGCCGGCGCGGTTGTCGATCAGGAAGCCGGCCAGCCGTTCGCCGTCCCGCCGGGCCACGGCCCAGCCGTGCCACGCGCGGAACCGGCCCTTGCCCGCCACTTTCGCCACGATATCGCTTTTTACGCCGGTCAGTGCCGACAGCAGACCGCCGCGCGGCGCGGCATAATCGAGCGCGAGATCGAACTTGTCGCGATCCGGCTCGCTATCAAGGTGCAGCGCCAACCGGTCCTTGCCGCCCAGCCGGCCGTTGGCGTCGATCAGGGTGCGGCCCGAGCGGACATCGGCGCGCGCGGTCAGATCGACGCGGCGTCTTTCCCCCATCACGCCCGGCGCGATGGTAAGGGCATCGATCTCCAGCCGATCGACGCGGATATTGAACGACGGCAGGATCGGCGCGTTGGGATCACCCGGCTTCAGCTGCGGCCGGCGCAGCAGGGTACCCCGGTGCAGCGCGAGCGTGCGGATGTCGAGCGTGTTGACCGTCCAGGCGTAGGGCCGCCAGTCCAGATCGACATCGGGAACGGTCAGGAACGGGCCGTTGGGATCGCTGAGCACCAGATCCTTGAGTCCGGCCTTGCCGAACAGCGAACCGTCGATCCGGCCCACGGTGATGCGCAGGCCCGAGGCGGGGGCCAGCGTGGCGATCCGATCGGCGACGAAGCGGTGGCCGATCGGCGAATCGAGTACGAGCAAGGCGCCCAGCAGCGCCATTGCCAGCACGGCCAGAACCGCACCGATCCGCCGCGTCCAGCGCCAAAAGAAGCCGGATGCCGGCAGGGGCGGCGGCGGAGGCGGTGGCGGCGGGGGACCGGCATCGGGGCCTTCCGGCGGCAACGCGGCGGGCACGGTGTCGTCCGCCATCAGAACGCCTGCCCCAGCGCGACATAGACGCCGATGCGGCTATCGCCCTTCGACGGATTGAGCGGCGTGCCGAGATCGATGCGGATCGGGCCGAAGTTGGTCTGGTAGCGGATGCCCACCCCGACGCCGACCTTGATATCGCGGAAGCGCGGTGTCGTGGTTTCGTCCACCGCGCCGGCATCGACGAACGGCACGACGCTGACCGCACCGCCCATCAGCCCGGTCTTGACGCGCGCTTCGAGCGAGAATTCGGTCAGCGAACGACCGCCGCTGGGCGCGCCGGTCGTGTCACGCGGGCCGATCTGCTGATAGCCATAGCCGCGCACCGACGATCCGCCGCCGGCATAGAACCGGCGCGACGGCGCGATGCTGGCGATGTCCGCACCCTGGATCGCGCCGAACCGCACGCGGCCGGCCATGACCACGCTGTCGCTGACCGGGCGATAGAGGCTCGCGTCGAGCTGGACCTTCACATACGTCGAGTTCGCACCGGCCTGGCGCGAGATTTCGGGCGAGACACGCAGCGCCACGCGGAAACCGCGCGTGGGATCGAGCAGGCTGTCGCTGCCGTCATAAGCCCCGCGCAAGGGCAGCGCGCCGATGAAATAGGTCTTGCGCGGCTGGGTGCTGTCCTCGCGCTCGCTGGTGGCCACCACTTCGAGGCCCGCCGAATAGACCCACGGCTTCTGGAACAGCAGCGTCGTCTGCCGCTCGATGCTGCTGACCAGCGACAGGGTGCGCGCCTGATAGGCATCGCTCACCTTGGTCTGGGCATAGAGATCGGCGGTCAGCACCTGATCGCGCGTCAGGAAGTTGTTGCGGCGATAGATCACGCCCAGCAGCTGTTCGCGGGTGCCGGCCACGCCGCGCACGCGCACCATGCCTTCGGGCGGAATCAGGTTGCGGTGCTCCCAGCTCGCCTCGACCCGGAAGCCTTCGCCGCTGGAATAGCCGATCAGCGCCGCCACGGTGCGCTGCGGGGCCTTGGCCATATCGACATCGACATCGACCACGCCGGGCTTGCCGGCGGCGGGCGGCGTCACTTCGCGCGTCTTGACCGTGACCGAGGAGACGAGGCTGGTCGCCAGGATCGCCTGCCGCAGATCGTCGAGCATGGCGGTCTGATAGACATCGCCCGGCCGGAACCGCGCGATATGCTGGATATGGCGCGACCCCATGAAGCGCGGCATGCCGCTGACGACCTGCCCGAACACGTAGCGGCCGCCGCTCGTTACCGGCACCGTCAGATCGCCGGTGCGCGGCTCGTGATCGATCACCAGCGCCGGTTCGCCCACCTTGGCGAAGGCATAGCCGGTGTCGCCCAGCGTGGCGGCAAGATCGGCGCGCCCCTTGAGGATCTTCTCGGTGTTGACCGGATCGCCGACGCGGACACCAAAGGCCGCGCGCAGGGTCTCGTAGTCCGCACCCGTTCCGGCAATATCGCCGAGATCGATCTTCGCCAGGCGATACTGCGGCCCCGGCACCACATCGAACCGCACGACCACCTTGGACAGATCGATGGCATTGCGGCGCGGACCGCGCCGTGCCCCGTTGCCACCCTCCGCGCTGGCAGACGCCGCCGAAGCCGCCGCCTCGCTCTGCGGCGTGACGATCGACTGGTAAACCTCGGCGTCGTAATAGCCATAAGTGCGCAGGATTTCGACGATCAGGTCGCGATCGCTGCGCGCGCGGCGGGTCAGCTGGGCAAGGTTGTCCTCGTCATCGTCCAGCGAATGCAGGCTGGAGAGGCCGGAGAACCGCGAAACCAGTTCATCGCGTTCGGGGAAGGCATCGGTGGGCGAGAACGCCAGATCGACCTGCCCGCCGACGTGCGAGAGCGAGGCATCGGGGATCAGCGCGTTGCGCGCGCTTTCGACCTGCTGCTGTTCGCCATCCAGCGCATCGACCGCGCCATCCACCTGCTGCTGCGCCAGCGCGATGTCCGGATCGGGATCGAGCGGCTTGAACGGCGGAAGATCGGCGGTCTGCGGCCAATCGATGGTGATGCCGGGAATGTCGGTCAGCGCCTGCAACGGTTCGGTCGCGCCCAGCAGGGCGGCGACATCGGGCGCGGGCTGGCGCGCGGCATCGGTATCGAGCGCCCAGCTTTCGGGATTGTCGATCGCGGAATCGGGAATCAGGTCCTTGAGCGCCTGGTCGGTATCGCGCGATTGCGCCAGCGCCATCGGCGCGGGCACCAGCGCGAAAACGAGCGCCGCCGCGATGATCCGCGTCAGCGATCCAGACATCCGCAACGAAGCATGATCAGGCCGGACGGTAGATTTCCTGTCCGGCGTGCAGACCATCCTTGCCCCCGCGCTCGAAAGCGTCCTGCCGCGGGGTGGCCGCGCGATCAATGGCACTGGCCTGCTCATCAGTCGAGAAACGCTCCCAGCCATCGCGGCCAAGGCGTTCGAGCGGACGGAAGCGCACCTTGTACTGCATGCGCGAAGATCCTTCGACCCAATACCCCAGGTAGACGTAGGGCAGGCCGATTCTCGCCGCGTGCAGAATGTGATCGAGGATGATGTAGGTTCCAAGCCCGGTGCGCGTCTCGTGATGTGGATCGTAGAAACTGTAGATCATCGAAAGACCATCGCCCTGATGGTCGGTAAGGCAGGCTCCCACCAGTTTGCCCGGCGCGCCACCCACGCCCGGTTCCCTGTATTCAATCACATAGCTTCTGACTGGCGTATGTTCCACCATGTCAGCAAAATCCATCTCGTCCATCGCCGCCATGCCCCCATCGGGGTGGCGCGCCGACAGGTAACGCCGCAGGAGGTCAAACTGTTCCTGCGTCGACCACGGCTTGCATGCAGTAACAATCAGGTCCGAATTGGCCTTGATCGCCCGGCGCTGCGCCGAAGAGGGCTGAAATTCGTCCGACACGACGCGCACAGACACGCAGGCGGTGCAATCGATGCAGCTGGGGCGGTAGGCGACGGTCTGGCTGCGGCGGAAACCGATACGGCCCAGCGCGTCGTTCAGGTCGTCGGCATGCGGCCCCTTCAGCTCGGTGAACACCTTCCGTTCGCTCTTGCCCTCAAGATAGGGGCACGGCGCGGGGCTCGTCACGAAAAAGCGGGGAAAACGGACGGGCGCGGTCACGGCCTGCTGGGCTTCCTCTGGGCGTCCGGACCATCCGGCGCCGTTCAAAAACGACAATGCCTCAGCATCGAACTTGGTGAAAGACCCTTAACCACGAAATTATGCGCCTCAGTCCGTCTCGAGGCCGGCGCAGGCCCGGTTTGCGCCGCCCTGTCCCGCTTCCGGACGACAGGGCGGCGCATCCTTTACGAGACGGACACTTCCAGAACGGTCAGGCGAAGCGCGATTTCAGCCCAATTCGATCTGAACCACGTCATATCCCTTGGCGCGCAGCGCCGCGACCAGCAGGTCGATCTGCTCGCGATCGCGCGCCTCGCATTCGATCTCGGCCGTCAGTCCCTTTGCCGGGAGCGAGGTGAAGATGCGCTGGTGCCAGACTTCGAGAATGTTCACCTGGTAGCGGTTGAACTCCTCGACCACGTGGAACAGCGCGCCCGGGCGATCCTGCAGCACGATGCGCAGGCGGCCAAGACGGCCCGACCGCGCCAGATCGCGCAGCAGTACGTTGGCGAGCAGGCGGGTATCGATGTTGCCGCCGGTCAGCACGATGCCCACGTTGCGCCCTTCGAACAGGGCGCGGTTGCGCATCACCGCGGCGAGCCCGGCCGCGCCCGCGCCTTCGACCACAATCTTCTCGATCTGGAGCAGCAACGCCACCGCGGTTTCGAGCGCGGCTTCATCGACCAGCACGATATCGTCGACAAGCTGGGCCAGCACGGCCGAGGTGAAGGCGCCCGGCTCCTTGACCGCGATGCCTTCGGCCAGGGTATCGCCGCCGCATGGCAGATCGGCGTGCTTCAGCTTGTCGTACATCGACGGATAAAGCTGCGCCTGCACCCCGATCAGGCCGATATCGGGCTTCAGTGCCCGCGCCGCCGTGCCCATGCCCGTCAGCAACCCGCCCCCGCCGATCGGCACCGCCAGCATGTCGATCTCGGGCGCGTCCTCCAGCATTTCCAGCGCCACCGTGCCCTGCCCGGCGGCAACCTGCGGATCGTCGAACGGGTGCACGAAGGTCAGCCCGAGCTGCTTTTCCATCGACCGGGCATAGGCATAGGCCTCGTCGAACGTCTCGCCCTCGAGCACGACCTTGCCGCCGTTGCTCTCGGTCTGCATGATCTTCACCGTCGGCGTCGTCTTGGGCATGACGATGGTGACGGGCACGCCCAGCCGCGTGCCGTGGTACGACAGGCCTTGCGCATGGTTGCCGGCCGAAGCCGCGATCACGCCGCGCGAACGGCGTTCCTCATCGAGTTGCAGAAGGGCATTGAGCGCGCCGCGTTCCTTGTAGGCGGCCGTGAACTGGAGGTTTTCGAACTTGAGCCAGATGTTGGCGCCGGTGATGGCGCTCAGCGTCCTGCTGTAAAGCGTGGGGGTGCGCACCACCTGTCCGCTAATTCGCTCCGCCGCCGCGCGTACCTCGGCGATGTCGAGCAGGGCACCGGGATTGTCGGTGGGCTGCTGAGCGGATGAACGAACCAGATTTTCCATGCAGGCGCCCTAATGCAAAGGGCGCGCCAAGGAAACCGTTAACCGGTGGCCCGCGCGCGGCGGACAGCCGCCACGATCCCCAGCACCACAAGGATCGCCAGCGTATCGGCGATCCAGTCGCGGATGTCGCAATCGCGGTGCAGCTCCGGGATCGACTGCGCCAGTTCGATCAGCGCGCCCAGGAACGACAGCCGTTCGGCAATGCGCCGCTTCGGGAACGCCGGCCAGCCCAGCGCGGCCAGCAGGGTCAGCACCGAAAAGGCCAGCATGTGTTCGAACTTGTCGCCCAGCCGGTCTACCGGCAGCTGCGGCGGATGCGGCAGCACAGCCATGACCACCGCGAAGGCACAGCAGAACCAAAAAGATGCGCGCAGGACGGGTGGCGGAAACAGACCGGATCGGCGACGATGCATCATGCAGCCGCGTTAGCCTGACGGCAGCCGGCGAGGCAAGCAAGCGCGCGGCCATGATTGAGCGAAAGGCGGCAGGACGAAAGCGAACGCGGTGGGTTGCGGCCCGCGCGCGGCTGGCTACAGAAGGGGCATGCTGAAGGTCCGAACCCGATGAACGGCGGCGCGCCGCATTCCATGATGCACGACGGCTTCCTGTTGCTCGGCTTCGCGCTGGGCTTCGTGCTGCTGTTCCGGCGCCTGCGGCTGGGCGCCACGCTGGGCTACCTCGTCGCCGGCGCGGTGGTGGGGCCGCAAGTGCTGGGGCTGGTCGGCGATGCCGAACAGAAGCTGGGCATCGCCGAACTGGGTATCACGCTGCTGCTGTTCCTGGTCGGGCTGGAACTGAACCCTTCGCGCCTGTGGAAGATGAAGCGTGACATCCTGGGGCTGGGCCTGCTGCAGGTGACCGCCTGCGGCATGGCCATCGCGGCGATGATCGCGCTGGGCACGGAATTCTCGTCCGCCGCCGCGCTGGCGCTGGGTCTGCCGCTGGCGCTCTCCTCCACCGCGCAGGTGCTGCCGATGCTGCAATCGTCGGGCCGGTTGCGCACGCCGTTTGGCGAACGGGCTTTCGCCATCCTGCTGTTCCAGGACCTGTCGATCATTCCGATGATCACGATCATCGCCGCGATGAGCCGCAACCCGGCCGACGTGGGTGGCCCGCCGGGATGGCTGCTGTCGCTGTACACCATCGGCGCGATCGTCGGCCTTGTCGCCGCAGGGCGCTTCCTGATCCGCCCGCTGTTCCGCCTGATCGGCAAGCTGGGCGAGCGCGAGATGTTCGTGGTGGCGGCGCTGTTCACGGTGATCGCGGCGGCCGCGATCATGGAAGCGCTGGGCCTGTCCACCGCACTGGGCGCCTTCATCGCCGGGGTGATGCTGGCGGATTCGCCCTATCGCCACGAACTGGAAGCCGATGTCGAACCATTTCGTTCGATCCTGCTGGGCCTGTTCTTCCTGGCAGTGGGCATGATGCTCGATCTCAATGCCATCGCGCAGCGGCCGCTGTTCGTGCTGGGCATGGCGACGGCGCTGGTGGTGGCGAAGGCGGCGGTGATCTTCCTGATCGGCCTGGCCTTCCGCATGACCTGGCGCGGTGCGATGGCGCTGGGTCTGCTGCTGAGCCAGGGCGGCGAATTCGGCTTCGTGCTGTTCACGCAGGCACAGAACGCGCTGCTCGTGGCGCCGGAAGCCGCCAGCCTGTTCGGCGCGATCGTCACCGTATCGATGGCGAGCACGCCGTTCCTGATGATGGCCACCCGCCGCTTTCGCGACGAACCAGCGGCCGACCAGGGCGAGCGCGAAGGCCCGAGCGCCGACGGCGCGAGCGCGATCGTCGTGGGCTATGGCCGCTTCGGTCAGACGGTGGCGCAGATGCTGAACGCCAGCGACATCGAAGTGACGCTGATCGACACCGACATCGAGATGATCGACGTGGCGGCGAGCTTCGGCGCAAAGGTCTATTTCGGCGACGGCTGCCGGCTGGACGTGTTGCGCCAGGCCGGCGCGGCCGAGGCCGAACTGATCCTGTTCTGCACCGATGGCGACCAGCTGGACGCCGAGATGATCGAGGCGGTGCACGAGGCGTTTCCACAGGCCTTGATCTATGTGCGGGCCTATGACCGCCGCGCGGTGATCCGCCTGAAGCGCACGCCCGTCAGCGGGATCGTGCGCGAGGTGATGGAATCGGCCGTCAAGATGGCGCGGCTGGCGCTGGAGGATGCGGGCGTCAACCTGGAAGCGATCAACCGGGCCGAAGACATCTATCGCAACAACGATCGCGAACGGCTGAAAATCCAGATCGAGGCTGGCGACATCCGCGCCGCACGGGACCGCATCATCACCGCGCCAACGCCACAGGCGACGTGAGGGGCGCGTAAGGTATCGATTACCCGCCCCTGCCCCTCCCGCAAGCGGGAGCGGAGAAGTGTCGAAAGCCCCTCCTTTGACTCCCCTCCCGCCTGCGGGAGGGGTTGGGGGTGGGCCAGTGCCGGCGCCCCTCTCCTACGCCTTCAGAACGCGGCGATGCCCGTGATCGCGCGGCCCAGGATCAGCGCGTGGACATCGTGCGTACCTTCGTAGGTGTTCACGGTTTCAAGGTTCACCATGTGGCGGATCACCTGGTATTCGCCGGAGATGCCGTTGCCGCCGTGCATGTCGCGCGCGGTCCGCGCGATGTCGAGCGCCTTGCCCACGTTGTTGCGCTTGACGATCGAAATCATCTCGGGCGCGAAGGCGCCCTCGTCCATCAGGCGGCCGACGCGCAGCGAGGCCTGAAAGCCCAGGCTGATCTCGGTCAGCATGTCGGCCAGCTTCTTCTGGTACAGCTGCGTCGCGGCGAGCGGGCGGCCGAACTGCTTGCGATCGAGGCCGTACTGGCGCGCGGCGTGGTAGCAGAACTCGGCGGCGCCCAGCGCGCCCCACGAAATGCCGTAGCGCGCGCGGTTGAGGCAGCCGAACGGCCCCTTCAGCCCTTCGACGTTGGGCAGAAGCGCGTCTTCGGGCACGAACACATCGTCCATCATCACCATGCCGGTGATCGAGGCGCGCAGCGAGATCTTGTTGTCGATCTTGGGCGCGGACAGGCCCTTCATGCCCTTTTCGAGGACGAAGCCACGGATCGCGCCACCATGCGCTTCGGACTTGGCCCAGATCACGAAGACATCGGCGATCGGCGCGTTGGAAATCCAGGTTTTTGAACCGGAGAGGCGATAACCACCATCAACCTTCACCGCATGGGTACGCATCCCGCCGGGATCGGAGCCGGCATCGGGTTCGGTCAGGCCGAAGCAGCCGATAAATTCGCCGGTGGCGAGCTTGGGCAGGTACTTCATCCGCTGCTCTTCCGATCCGTATTCGTAGATCGGGAACATCACCAGGCTGGACTGCACGCTCATCATCGAGCGGTAGCCTGAATCGACGCGCTCCACCTCGCGCGCGACGAGGCCGTAGGAGACGTAGGACGCGCCGGCGCAGCCATACTTTTCCGGCAGCGTGATGCCGAGCAGGCCCTGTTCGCCCATTTCGCGGAAGATCGCGGGGTCGGTATGTTCCTGCGCAAAGGCATCGATCACGCGCGGCTGCAGGCGATCCTGCGCGAAGCTGCGCGCGGACCCGGCGATAAGCCGCTCATCCTCGGTCAGTTGCCCATCGAGCGCGAAGGCGTCTTCCCAATCGAACCGAACCATTCCTGCCATGTGGCGTCCTCCTTGCGCGTGATCCTGCAACCTGCCATCGATCGCATCAAGAACCGAATTTGCCATGTTCAATCGCGATATGGAATGAATGATGCTCGACGGCGACCAGTTGGAGGTGTTCCTGGCCATTGCCGAAACGCGCCACTTCGTGCGCGCGGCCGACCGGCTGGGCATCGCGCAATCGGTGGTCAGCAAGCGCCTGCAGCGGCTGGAAGACCGGCTGGGCGCGCGGCTGGTCACGCGGGGCAGCCGCAAGGACGTGGCGCTGACGCGCGCCGGCCAGCTCTTTCTGGACGAGGCGCGCGCGGCGCTGGCCTCGCTGCGGCAGGCCGAACGGATCGGGCGCAACATCGCGCGCGGCGCCGCCGGGCCGCTGCGCATCGGCTATGTGTTCTCCGCGGCGATGAGCGGAACGCTGGCGCGCGCGCTGCGCGCGCTGCGCGATGCCCTGCCCGATCTGGACGTGCGCCTTTCACTGATGGAAACGCCGGTGCAGTTCGACCGCATCGTTTCGGGCGAGATCGACATCGGGCTGACCCGCCCCAGGCCGTCCTACCCCCCGGCGATCACCGCGCGCACCGTCCACCGCGAACCGCTGGTGCTGGCGCTGGCCGACGACCATCCGCTGACCCGCCACGCCGCCGTCCGGCTGGCGGACCTGGCCGGCGAGCCGTTCATCATGCCGCAGTTCCATGAGGAAGTGGGCCTTGCCGAAGCGGTGCGCGACCTCGCGCGCGCCGGCGGCTTCGCCATGCCCGCGCTGCACCGCACCGACGATTTCATCTCCGCCGCCGTGCTCGCCGCCGCCGGGCGCGGCGTGGTCCTCGCCCCCGCCTCGCTCCAGCACCTCGCGCTCGACGGCCTCACCTTCCGCCCGCTGGCCGATCATGCGGCCACCGTCGAACTGGCGCTGCTCTGCCGCGACGACACCCCCGCGGCCGCGCGCGGCGTGATCGAGAAGGCGCTGGCGTTGTAGGGGTGGGCCAGTTCGACAACCCATTGTAATGGCGGTGGCCAGAGAGATTTGAGAGAAAGAGCCCCAGTCTGTATCAACACCATAACAGACAGGGCGCGATGATAGCGAGGCTGAAGCATGTTAACACTTCTGGCTATGCTGCTGGCATCGTCACCGGCAAGTATAGGTGCCCCGGATGAGTGTCAGTATGATTTGCCCAGCTACGTTGGAATGAACCCGATCGAATTTGATCAAGGGGAAGACGGCTGGAGACATCTTGCAAGCAACGAAGGATGCGAGCGCGAAGCCGCCGAACTTATTCAAAAATATGTTCAGTATAATGAAAATCAGCTGGATGAAGATATACGCCCTCTTCTCCGGTGGCATCGAGGGCAGCTTCTGGCCCTTTCGGGAAATTATGCCCAAGCCATTCCGGAGATGACTGCAAGCAAGAAACGCGCTTCAGCTGACATCGATGGGTGGAACTTATACGTTGAAGGAACGATTGCTTTTCTGGAAAATGATCGGGCGGCTTTGGATAGAGCCGCTTTTGATCTGAAAGCATTGAAACGACCTCCTGGTTATCCCGGAGGTGATGTAGATTGGCCTCCAAACCTTTCTATTCTTGGAATGTTGGGAAAATGCTTTGGCTCCCCCTACAAGAAAGCCTATGGAGGTGGATGTTGATTTTTTGATCAGGCATTGCACGTGATAAGCTCGGAACGAACGGGTGTGGGCGACTTGAGGACGGTCCACCAACCCCATCTTCTCCGCCATTGAACCCGTTCCGAGAGCCGCGCGCTACCAAAATCACGCCCCAGCGCGCGCCACACCCCCATCGTCCAGCGCCATAGCCAGCGCCTCTTCCGCCGTTACCGTTTTCAGCAGCGCGATGAACGATTTGAGCGCGATGCTTTCCAGCTTGGCCATGTGCGGCTCGAACGGCTTGTCGTAGCCGGCGAAGACAGTCATCCCCTCCATCGAGGCGGAGATGAACAGCGCGAGCATCTCGCAGGCCTCGCACGGCAGGTCGGGGCGCATTTCGCGGATGATCTCAATCGCCGGCGCGCGGGCGCGGACATAGAGTTCGTGGACGCGGTCGAACACGAATTCGTCGTGGTTGGACAGCGCCCACAGTTCCGGGAACAAGCGTGTGGTCTTCTTGCTGCGGATGTCTTCCAGCACCAGCAAGCACAGGCGGCGCAACCGCTCCTCCGGCGGCGCGCCGGGCATCCGCACGATGGTGTCGAATTCCTGCTCGTAGCTGCGGATCACGGCGTCGAGCAGTTCGCGCACCAGATCCTCACGGCTGCGGAAATGATAGGTCAGGTTGCCGAACTTCATGTCGCAGGCGGCGGCGACTCGCCGCATCGACATCGCGCGATAGCCTTCCTCGATCAGGATGTGCAGCGCGGTGCGCAGGATCAGTTCGCGCGTCTCGTGGCCCTTGGCATAGCCGCCCTCGCGTTCCGGAAATACCAGGTCCGTGACGAACGATGGCGCGCCATCATACTGATTCATAATAAATTTCAGCTCCGCTTTCGCCCTTGATAACTTCTCTCAAAAAATATGTCACGCGACAAAATTAGGTCACTTGACAGAATTATGCCTGTTTCGCCATTCTCCCGGCAACAAAGGCGCAACAATTCGCCGAGACTCTGGGAGTACCGCATGAGGTTTCTTGCTCTGGCGCTTGCCCTCTCCGTTTCGGCGAGCGCGGTTTCCGCCGCACCCGCCGCCTATCCCACGCCGCTGCCCGAAGAGCCGATCCCCACGGTCAAGGCGCTGCCGAAGGCGTGGCCGAAAAGCTGGGTCGTCATCCACGATTTCTACTTCGCCTCGATCCTCGACGGACGGCTTGCGGTGGTGGACACGACATCGGCCAACCAGCCGCTGAAAGGGCTCGTCCGCGCGGCGCAGTTCGCCAATTCGCTGGTTTCGCGCCAGCGCGGCGAAATCTACACGGCCGAAACCTTCTTCTCGCGCCTGACGCGGGGCGAGCGCACCGACGCGATCACCATCTGGGACATGGAAACGCTCCAGCCCAAGGGCGAGATCGTGCTCCCCGGCGGCAAGCGCCAGCAATCGGTGACCTATCCGCACCTGTTCCAGTTCACCAACGGCGAACACTGGGCGCTGGTGGCGAACTTCACGCCCGCGCAATCGGTAACGGTGGTCGACCTCGACGCGCGCAAGATCCTGGGCGAGATCGACCTGCCCGGCTGCGCGCAGATCTATCCCACCGGCGAACGCGGTTTCAGCAGCTTCTGCGCCGATGGTTCGATGTTCAGCGTGACGCTGGACGACAAGGGCCAGGTCGCCTCGTCGAAGACCATCGCCAAGGTGCAGGACATCGACAAGCAGCCGCTGTTCAGCACGCCCGCGATGATGGGCAGGACGGGCTGGTTCGTCAGCTACTACGGGCAGGTTCAGGGCTTCGATTTCTCCGGCCCGGTTCCCCGCCCGCTGCCCGGTGCGTTCAACGTGGGCACAGCCGAAGGCGGCGCGCCCGAATGGCGCCCCGGCGGCTGGCAAGTGATCGCGGCGGACGCGAAGGGTCTTCTTTACGTGCTGATGAGCCCCAACGGTCGCGAGGGCAGCCACAAGGATGGCGGCACCGAAGTATGGGTGATCGACCCGGCGAAGAAGGCGCGAGTCGCCCGCTTCCCGCTGCGGTCAGTGGGCGTGGCCGTGGGCGTGACGCCCGAGGACACCCCGCACCTGATCGTGGCGCGCGCCGATGGCGTGATCGACGTGCACGACGCCGCGACCGGGGGCTTCGTCCGTTCGCTGGGCGCGACGGTTGCCGCCAACCCGATCCTCATCACGCCGGTGCCCTGAGATGGCGCCCGCAACCGGCTCGATCACCCTGTTCCTTGCGCTGCTGCTGGCCGGATCGGCGCTGCACAAGGGGCTGGCCCATGAACGGCTCGCCATCGCCGCCGCGCGGCTGGCAGGCACGCGCCCGAGTTCCGGCCCGCTGCTCCTGCTGACGGCGGGCAGCGTGGAAGCGGTGGCGGCGGCCTGCCTGCTGATCGCTCCCCTGCAAAGGACCGGCGCGCTGATCGCCGCCGCGCTGTGGCTGGGCTATGCTATCGCCCTGTTCCGCCGCCGGGGCGAAGTGCTCGATTGCGGCTGCGATCTGGTCGCCCGCGAAAAGCCGGTGACCCTGGCGCAAACCGCCCGCCCGGCGCTGCTCGCACTGGCAGCCGGCCTCGTTTCCACCCTCCCGGCGGCGGCGTTCGGCGTCGAAACGCCCTTCGCCGCCGCCGGGCTTTGTGCGCTCTACCTCGGAGTTTCCGAGCTGCTCGCCATTCCCCAACCCGCGTGGAGGAAGCCGTGATGCTGACATCCCAGATCCTGCTGTGGACCGCCGTGATCGTTCAGGCGCTGCTGATCGCAGCGCTTGCCCGCCAGGTCGGCATTCTCCACGAACGCATCGCGCCGGCCGGCGCGCTGACCCTGCACCAGAAGGTGGAGGTCGGTGAAACCGCCTCGCCCATGACGGTGACCACCATCGACGGCGCGCCGCTCGAGATCGGCGGCAAGCGCGAAGGCCGCAGCCAGTTGCTGTTCTTCGCCTCGCCCGATTGCCCGGTGTGCAAATCGCTGCTGCCGGTGGTGCGCTCCGCCGCGCGCGCCGAGGCCGACTGGATCGACATCGTGATCGCGGGCGACGGCACCAAGGGGCAATACCGCCAGCTCGCCAAGGACCACGGCCTCGACGGCATTCCGCTGGTCCTGTCCGAAGCGCTCGGCCGTGCCTTCGGCGTATCGAAGCTGCCCTATGCGGTGCTGCTCGACGAAGCCGGCAAGGTCGCCTCGCTCGGCCTCGTCAACAGCCGTGAACACCTCGAAAGTCTGTTCGAAGCCAAGGAACGCGGCGTGGCGTCGATCCAGGACTATCTCGCCCGCCGCAACAGGGAGGCCTGAGCCATGGCCGGCTTTGACAAGCTTACCGAGAAATTCGCCCGGCGCATCGCCCGCGGCACGTCGCGCCGGTCGATGCTGGCGTGGCTAGGCGCCGGCATGACCGGCGCGGCCACCTTCCCCGTCCTGCCGGTGGCGCGCGCCGCCACGCACGGCGGCGGGCCGACCCATAGCCCGGTAACCGCCGGCATCGATCAGGACCCCGGCGACCGCACGAACTGCGATTACTGGCGCTACTGCGCGATCGACGGTTTCCTCTGCACCTGCTGCGGCGGGTCGGTCAGCAGCTGCCCGCCGGGCACGGAAATGTCGCCGATCACCTGGATCGGCACCTGCACCAACCCGGCCGACAACCGCGCCTATATCATCAGCTACAACGATTGCTGCGGCACGTCCTCGTGCGGGCAGTGCCTGTGCAACCGCAACGAGGGCGATCGCCCGCAGGTGCGCCCGCAATCGAACAACGATTACAACTGGTGCCTGGGTTCGCAGAGCAGCGTGTACAACTGTTCCACGGCGGTGATCGTGGGCGTGGCGCTGGACCAGCCGAAATGAAGGGCGCGTTGAAAGTCGCTGCGCTGGGTGCGGTGGCGCTGACCGCGGCGCTGGTCGCGCGCAGCCCGGCGCAGGCCGGCGGCGCGGAACCGAATGGCGCGGCGCTCTATGGCCGCTGCGCCGCGTGCCACACCGCGACCGGTGCGGGCGTGCCCGGCGCCTATCCCCCGCTGGGCGTGGATTTCCGCACGTTGGCAGCGCGCAACGAGGGCCGGCGCTATATCGCGCTGGCCGTGATCAAGGGGCTGTCCGGCCCGATCACGGTCGAAGGCAAGGCCTTTCGTGGCGTGATGCCGGCGCAAGCGGGCCTCGACGATGCCGCCATCGCCGCCGTGCTCAACCATGTCGGCACCACGATCACCAAGGCCGGGCCGGCGTTCCGCCGCTTCACCCCGGCCGAGATCGGCACGATCCGCGCCGGTGGCGCATCGCTTTCCTCGGCCGACGTCGCCCGCCTCCATGCCGGGGCCGGCGGTAAATGAAACCGGCCCTGCTCGCCTTTCCGCTCCTTGCCGCCCTGCTGGCCGGCGCTGGCGTGAAGGCGGGCGACGCCGCGCCGCCGGGCGTGACGGACGTGCGGCAGGCCAGGGTCGACTACATGCTGAAATGCCAGGGCTGCCACCGGCCCGACGGCAGCGGGGATGACCATTCCAATCCGCCGATGAAGCACATCGTCGCCCGGTTCCTGTCAGTGCCGGGCGGGCGCGAATTCATCGGCCGCGTGCCCGGCGTTTCGACCGTCAATCTCGACGACGCGCGGCTCGCCAATCTGGTCAACTGGACCCTCTACACGTTCGACGCGGCGCACATGCCGGCCGACTTCCGCCCCTACACGGCGGAGGAAATCGGGCGTCTGCGCCAACACCCCCTTCGGCTCGAGCGCGCCGCGATGAGAGCGCGCCTGGTCGAGGGGTTTTCACAACCAGGGCAGGAACAAGCGCGCCCCTAAACGGGGCACCATCACAATGGGAGGTAGCAATACCATGAGGGAACGTCTTCTCCGCAACACCGCACTGAGCGCGATCGCGATCTTCACCGCCACGGCCACCCCGGCCTTCGCGCAGGCGCAAAGCAACAGCACCAGCAGCGAAAGCGCACCGGGCGAAATCGTGGTCACCGCCGCGAAGCGATCGGAAAACCTCCAGTCGGTGCCGATCTCGGTTTCGGCGATCGGCGGCGACGCGCTGGAAAAATCGCGCGTCACCAGCGTGGACAGCCTGGTGACCAAGGTCGCCAACCTGCAGCTGACCTCGATCGTGGGCGACAACACGCCGATCTTCGCGCTGCGCGGCGTGTCGATGTCGGACTACAGCCTCAACCAGTCCAGCCCGGTCGCGACTTATTACGACGAAGTGTACAAGGGCAACTTCGCCTTCCTGGGCGTCGCCATGTATGACCCGGAGCGCGTGGAAGTGCTGCGCGGGCCGCAGGGCACGCTTTATGGCAAGAACACCACCGGCGGCGCGGTCAACATCATCAGCCGCGACGCCAAGCTGGGCGAGACCAGCGGCTATCTCAACGCGGGATACGGCAACTACAACCGCGTGGACGTGAACGGCGCGGTCAACGTGCCGCTGGGCGACAAGGCCGCGCTGCGCGTGGCCGGCACGTTCTCGCGCGCGGACGGCTGGTTCAAGAACGTGGTGCCCGGCCTGCCGGACCTTGCCAGCACACGCGAATACGCGCTGCGCGGCACGCTGAAGTTCGAACCGACCGACAGCGTGCGCTTCACCCTGCGTGCCTCCACCAGCTTTCAGAACCCGCAGAACTACGGCATCTATGCCCAGCCCGAAGCGGTCCAGCGGCCCGGCCTGTCGAAGTGGGAAATCGCCTCCGACGTCAGCCAGCGCCGCCGCGCGCGCACCACGTCGGTCGCGCTGACCACCAACATCGACGTCTCCGACACACTGGCGATCACCAGCATCACCTCCTACGACAAGGGCACGCTGTTCTTCCGCGAGGATACCGACGGCACCGCCACGAAGTTGCTGGAAATCCCCTATTACGACCGCGCCAGCCAGTTCGCGCAGGACCTGCGCCTGACCAGCGACACCGGCGGTCCGTTCGATTTCATCCTGGGCGCCTATTTCAACCGTGAGAAGGTCTATAACGAGACCACGTTCGAGATCGCGACCGACGTGGACGTCAACGGCGATGGCTTCATCAACGCGCAGGATTGCGCCGACGGGCTGCCGCTGGCCTGCAAGGTCAAGAACCAGTTCACCCAGATCAAGAAGAGTTTCGCGCTCTACAGCGACCTGAAATACAAGCTGACCGATGCGCTGACCGTGCGCGGCGGGTTGCGCTATACTCACGATACGGGCGTCCAGAGCGGCTTCCGGTCCGACGCGCTGGGCGTGGACAACAGCCTTGTCGCCACGCTGATCCCGCCGTCGGCGCTGCGCTACAAGAACAACAACGTCTCGGGCAAGATCGGCTTCGATTACAAGCTGGCGAGCGGCGATCTGCTCTACGCCAGCTTCAGCAAGGGCTATCGCGCGCCGAGCTTCAACGCGCAGGCGTTCTTCGATCCGTCGGAACTCAGCGTCGCCAAGGCCGAAAAGGTCACCTCGTACGAAGTCGGCGCCAAGACGCAGTTCTGGGACCGCCGCGTCACGCTGAACATGGCGGCGTTCTATTACGACTACCGCAACCAGCAGTTCATCAACGTCGATCCCACCACCGCCGCGCAGACGCTGCTCAACATTCCCAAGTCGCGCATCTATGGCGCGGAAGCGGAACTGACGGTGCGCCCGACCGACACCTTCACCTTCCACGGTGGCCTGGGCCTGCTGTCCACCAAGATCATCCGGGGCGACGTGAGCGGCACCGACGTTTCGGGCCGCCGCCTGTCGAACGCGCCTTCGCTGACCTTCAACGCCGGGGTGGATTTCACCGTGTTCAAGAACGACGCCCTGACGTTCTCGATCCATCCGGACCTCTCGTACCAGTCGAACCAGTTCTTCGAGGTGATCAACGTCCCCCGCCTGCGCCAGTCGTCCTATGCGCTGGTGGGCGGGCATGTGGATCTGGAGACGGCGGACGGGCGTTATTCGCTGTCGGTCTGGGCGAAGAATCTGGGCAACAAGTTCTACTTCACGTCGCGGGTGGACCCGCTGGCGGGCTTCGGCTTCGACTACAACCACATCGGCAACCCGCGCACGTTCGGCGTGACGCTGGGCGCCAAGTTCTAGGGACAACAATCCGCGCCACGAGCGCGGGGGAGAGGAAAATGACCGATACCAAGCTGCTGATCGGCGGCGAACTCGTCCCTGGCGACATGACCATGGACGTCGTCAATCCGGCGACCGGGGAGCCCTTCACCACGGTTCCCCGCGCCTCGGCGGCGCAGGCGGACCAGGCCATCGCCGCCGCCAAGGCCGCCGTGCCGGGCTGGGCAGCGGTGCCGTTCGCAGAACGCAGCAAGAAGCTGATCCAACTGGCGGACGCCATCGCCGCGCGGAAGGATGCATTCGCCCGCACGCTGACGCTGGAACAGGGCAAGCCGCTGGCCGAGGCGCAGGGCGAACTCGCCTGGACCGAAGGATACCTGCGGCACTACGCCACGCTGGAACTGCCCGACCGCGTGATCCAGGACGATGCCGAGGGCTATATCGCGGTGAAGCACAAGCCGCTGGGTGTGGTGGTAGGGATCATCGCGTGGAACTTCCCACTGCTGGTCGCCTGCTGGAAGATCGGCCCCGCCGTGCTGGCCGGCAACGCGATCGTGCTGAAGCCCGCGCCGACAACGCCGGTCGCGGCGCTGATGCTGGGCGAGCTGTGCCGCGACATCTTCCCGGCGGGCGTGGTCAACGTGATCACCGACGCCAACGACCTGGGGCCGCACCTGACCTCGCACCCCGATGTCGCCAAGATCGGCTTCACCGGATCGACCGCCACCGGCAAGCGCATCGCCGCGACGGGCGCGGACACGCTCAAGCGCGTGACGCTGGAACTGGGCGGCAACGACCCGGCGATCGTGCTGGAGGACGTGGACGTGCGCGAAACCGCGCAGGCGATCTTCGGCAACGCCTTCCTCAACTGCGGGCAGGTGTGCCTGGCGGTGAAGCGCGCTTATGTCCACGCCGATATCTATGACGCGATGTGCGAGGAACTGGCCAACCTGGCGCAGGCCGCCGTGGTGGACGACGGCTTGCAGCAGGGCACGCAGATCGGCCCGATCCAGAACGCGATGCAGTTCGACAAGGTCAAGGGTTTCCTCGACGCGGCCAAGGCGGAAGGCAAGGTGATCGCCGGCGGCGAGGTGATGGAACGCGCCGGTTATTTCATCCGCCCGACGATCGTGCGCGACGTGACCGACGGCGATCGCATCGTGGACGAGGAACAGTTCGGCCCGATCCTGCCGGTGATCCGCTTCGATGACGTGGAGGACGTGATCGCCCGCGCCAACGCTTCGGGATACGGGCTGGGCGGATCGGTGTGGTCGAAGGACGTGGCCCGCGCGGCGGACATTGCCTCGCGCATCGAAAGCGGGCAGGTCTGGGTGAACCAGCATGTCGGCATCGGGCCGCACATTCCGATGGCGGGCTTCAAGAATTCGGGGCTGGGCGTGGAACAGTCGGTGGAAGGGCTGGCCGAATACACCCAGCTTCAGGTCATCAATATCAAGAAGTAAACAAGAGCGGAGGATGATGCAGGGCTTGTCGATCACGCGGGGGGCGACCGATGTCCCCCTTCTGGAAACGACGATCGGCGGCGCGCTGCGCGAAGCGGGCCGGCGGTGGGGCGACCGGCTGGCGCTGGCTTCGCGCCACCAGGGCATCCGCTGGACCTGGGCGGAGCTGGACGCCGAGGCCGACCGCATCGCCACCGGCCTGCTCGATCTGGGCGTGCGCAAGGGCGATCGTGTGGGTATCTGGGCGCCCAACTGCGCGGAATGGACGGTCATCCAGTTCGCCTCCGCCCGCATCGGCGCGGTGCTGGTCACGATCAATCCGGCCTATCGCGTGTCCGAAGTGGAATACGCGCTGAACAAGGTGGGCTGCACGGTGCTGGTCACCGCGGCGCGGTTCAAGACCAGCGACTACGTGGGTATGCTGCGCGAACTGGGCGCGGAAAAGCTGCCGCTGCTGCAGCAGATCGTGGTGCTGGGCGAGGAACGGCACGAGGGCTTCATGCCCTGGGCCGACCTGCGCGCCGAACCCGATCCCGCGCGGCTGGCGGGCGTGGATGCCACGCTCGACCCGAACGACGCGATCAACATCCAGTTCACCAGCGGCACCACCGGCTTTCCCAAGGGCGCGACGCTCACCCACCGCAACATACTGAACAACGGCTACTTCACCGGGCGCACGATCCGGCTGACGCCGGACGATCGCATCTGCATCCCGGTGCCGCTGTACCACTGCTTCGGCATGGTGCTGGGCAATCTGACGGCACTGACCAGCGGCGCGGCGATGGTCTATCCGGGCGAGGCCTATGACCCGCGCCTGGCGCTGGAAGCGGTACAGGCCGAAGGCTGCACCGCACTCTACGGCGTGCCGACCATGTTCATCACGATCCTGAACCAGCCCGATCTCGACGCCTACGACGTATCGACGCTGCGCACCGGGATCATGGCCGGCTCCCCCTGCCCCGTCACCACCATGCGGCAGGTGATGGAACGGCTGAACATGCGCGAAGTGACCATCGGCTATGGCATGACCGAAACCAGCCCGCTGACCACGCAGACCGCCACCGACGATCCGATCGAGGAACGCGTGGCCACGGTGGGCCGCGTCCATCCGCATGCCGAGGCGAAGATCGTGGGGCTTGAGGGCGAGACGCTGCCCATCGGCCAGCAGGGCGAATACTGTTCGCGCGGCTATGCCGTGATGCTGGGCTACTGGGACGATCCGGAAAAGACCGCCGAGGCGATCGATGCGGACGGCTGGATGCATTCGGGCGATCTCGCCACGATGGACGCGCAGGGCTATGTCCGCATCACCGGCCGGATCAAGGACATGATCATCCGGGGTGGCGAAAACATCTACCCGCGCGAGATCGAGGAGTTCCTGCTTTCGCACCCGGCCATCGCCGATGCGCAAGTATTCGGCGTGGCCGACGCCAAGTTCGGCGAGGAAGTCTGCGCGTGGATCATCGCCAAGCCGGGCGAAACGCTGGGCGAAAAGGACGTGATCGCACACTGCAAGGGCCGCATCGCGCACTACAAGGTGCCGCGCTACGTCCGCGTCGTCAGCGCCTTCGCGATGACCGTTACCGGCAAGGCGCAGAAGTTCGAGATGCGCAAGGTGATGGAAGCGGAATTGTCGCTTCCCGCCTGAACGCGCATCGTCGCAACGCCAACCGCCTGAACGCTTGCCCTTCGCCCGCCAATCGTAATACCCGATAACTTCGGGGACCGGGTGTTACGACTGGACCGGTGGAGGGGGAAACGGATGACAAGACGCATTTCGGGCGCAGTGCTGGGCCTGACGGGCATGACCGCGGTGTTGTGTGCCGGCGTGCACGCGCTGGCGGCACGTCCTGCCGCCGCTCCGTCCGCTGCCCCTGTCGCGGTGGCGCCGCCGCCCGTCACCGATCGCTGCACCGCGCTGGCCGGCCAGACCCTGCCCGGCGACGTCAAGATTCTGACCGCGCGGACGGTGGGCGTCACGCCGGCCGGCACCCGTCTGGAACCCGATGCCGCGCCGCTCGCCAGTTCCATTCCGCCGCATTGCCGCATCGAAGGCGTGATCGGCGAACGCACCGGCGCGGGAGGCAAGCCGTTCGGCATCGGCTTCGCGCTGGCCCTGCCCGACGACTGGAACGGCCGCTTCCTGCTGCAAGGCGGCGGCGGGTTGAACGGCACGGTCCACCCGCCGATCGGCGCGGCGGCGGCCGGCGACATCCCGGCGCTGGCGCGCGGCTTCGCTGTGGCCAGCCACGACAGCGGCCACAAGGGCGCGGTGTTCGACGACAGTTTCATGGCCGACCAGCGCGCCGCGCTGGACTTCGCGGAAAACGCCGTCCCCACCGTGGCGCGCACCGCCAAGGCGATCATCGCCAGCTATTATGGCCGCGCGATCGGGCACAGCTACATGGCGGGATGTTCCACCGGCGGGCGCGAATCGATGCTGGCGGCGCAGCGTTTTCCCGAACTGTTCGACGGCATCGTGGTGGGCGCGCCGGCGATGCGCACCGGCAATTCCAACCTGGCACTGAGCTGGGCCGCCGTGCAGTTCAACCAGGCCGCCCCGCGCGATAGCGGGGGCAAGCCGCTGGTCGAACGCATCTTCTCCGACGCGGACCGCGCGGTGCTGAAGAAGGGGCTGCTCGCCCAGTGCGACGGGCTGGATGGCCTGGACGACGGCATGATCATGAACGTGGCGCAATGCCGCTTCGACGCAAGCCGGCTGGCCTGCCACAAGGGACAGAAGGCGGATTGCCTCAAGCCCGCGCAAGTCACCGCGATCCAGCGCGCGTTCACCGCCCCGCGCGACAAGGCGGGCGCCTCGCTCTACGCGCCCTATCCCTATGACACCGGGATTACCAATACCGAGGGCCGCCTTCCCGGCTTCCTGCCCACCGGCAAGCCGGGCGTGTTCGGCCCGGCCAATCGCGATCTGGCCATCGACGTAGACGCGCGCATCCAGGCGATCCGGGCCAATGCCAGCCAGCGCCTGACCGATACCGATAGCTGGACCAACCTCAACACCTTCCTCGGGCGCGGCGGCAAGATCCTGTTCTACCACGGTGTCAGCGATCCGTGGTTTTCCGCGTTCGATACGCTGAACTACTGGCAGCGCGCCTCCGCCGCGAACGGCGCGGCCTGGCGCGATGCCAGCCGGTTCTACATGGTGCCGGGCATGGGGCATTGCCGGGGTGGCGATTCCTTCGACGATTTCGACCTGCTCGGCGCGGTGGTCGCCTGGGTGGAACAGGGCCGGACGCCCGAAGCGGTGCTAAGCTGGCGCTCCAGCCAGCCTTCGCGCCAGCGTCCGATGTGCCCGTGGCCGTCCTATGCCCACTATACCGGCGGCGATGCGGAACTGGCCGGCAGCTACGAATGCCGGATGCCCTATGGTGCGCCCAAGGGCTGATTGGACGGGCTGAGCCGGCGCGCCCGACGCGGACCCTGCCGTAATGGAGCAGGTTCGCGCCGATGCTCGGCACTTCGGTCCAGTCCCCAAATTGACGCCGGCAGGGATCGGGACTTTGTGCGCAGTCCCGATCCGTCATGCAGCCGAGGCTCTATGCGCACAGCGTCGTTTCTTCTCGCCGGCACGGCCCTGCTGGCCGCCGGCACCGCCCATGCCGAACTCGCGCCCCAGCTGCGCTCCATGCTGGACGCCGCGATCGCCAGCGGCAACGACGCCGATATCGACACGATCGCGAAATACCTGAAGCAGGCGAGTCCGGCCGACGCGGCGGAGATCGACCGGACGATCGGCGACCACCGCGCGCAGATCGCCGCCGCCAAGGAAGAGAAGCTGCGCCATCTGGGCCTGCTGGAGGGCTGGAAGGGCGAAGGCCAGATCGGCGCGACGCAATCATCGGGCAATGCCACCACCGTCGGCCTCACCGCCGGGCTGGGGCTGACCCGGGAAAGCCTGCGCTGGCGCTTCAGCCTGCGCGCGCTGGCCGATTACCAGCGCAACAATGGGCAGACCAGCCGCAACCAGATGCTGTTCGCGTTCGAACCGAACTACCGCTTCAACGAACGCCTGTTCGCCTATGGCCTGGCGCAGTACGAGCGCGACCGCTTCGCCGGCTTCACCTCGCGCACCACGCTTTCCGGCGGCCTCGGCTATCGCGTGATCGCGCAGCCGAATTTCACCGTGGACGTGAAGGCCGGCCCGGCCTGGCGCAAGACCAGCTACATCGGCGAACCGGCCGCCAGCGACCTGACGGGCCTCGCCGCGCTCAACGCGCGCTGGGCGATTTCGCGCACGCTGACGCTGACCGAAGACGCCAACGCGCTTTACAGCCGCGACAACACCAATCTCAACTCGCTGACCTCGCTGTCCGCCAAACTCAGCAACGCCCTGTCGGCGCGGGTATCCTACCAGATCACCAACAACAGCAATCCGCCGGCCGGCTTCAAGAAAACCGATACTGTGACCCGCTTCACCATGGTGTACGGGTTCTGAGCGAGGGACGTCAGGAACCCTCCGCCGCGTGCAGCAGCCATGCGCGGAACTGGTCGAGCATCCGGCTGACCGGCCGGTCGATTGGCCAGACGAGGTAGTAGGCTTCCTCGGCCGTCAGCACGAGGTCGAACGGCGCCACCAGCGCGCCGCTTTCCAGCTCGGGCACGATCAGAAAGCGCGGCACCAGCGCCACGCCCAGCCCGGCGGCGGCGGCGTGCGACAGCATCAGGAAGTGTTCGTAAAATGGCCCCGCCGGCGGCCCCTTGGCCGGGACACCGGCCGCCGCGAACCAGCGCGACCAGGAATCGCGCCGGGAATCGAGGCTGAGCAACGTCTTGCCGACCAGATCGGCGGGCTGCTCCAGCGGATGCGCCGCCAGCCATGCGGGGGAGCAGACGGCCACCACGTCTTCCCGGAACAGCAGCGCGTGTTCCGCGCCGGGCCAGTCCGGCAGGCCGAAGTGGATCGCGGCATCAAAGCCTTCGTCGGCGAAATCGAACGGGCTGGACCGCGCGGCAAGGTTGACCAGCATGTCCGGATAGTGCGCGCTGAGATCGGGCAGGCGCGGCGCCAGCCAGCGCATCCCGAAGCTGGGCAGCGTCGCGATCGACAGTGCCGCGTCCTGCGGCGGCTGCAGCGCGCGGCGCGTGGCGGAGCGGATACGGTCGACCGCCGGGCCGATCGCTTCGGCATAGGCCAGCGCGGCGGCGGTCGGCACCACGCGCCGGCCTTTCCGTTCGAACAGCTTCACCTGCAGCCAGTCTTCCAGCAAGGCGATCTGGCGGCTGACCGCGCTTTGGGTGAGCGCAAGGCGCTGCCCCGTCTGCGAAAAATTGCTGGTTTCGATCGCGGCGAGGAAACTGGCCAGCGCGGGCAGTGGCGGCAGTTCCTTGCGCCGGGCCTCCTGATGATGATCCGTCATGAGAAGATGATGAAATGTCTTTTCCGATCCTTTTGTGAAGCTGGCATTTAAGGGCATTCGGCGCAAGGAAAGATGATCGATATGCATGATACGGCGATTGCCCGGCTGGTCGAAGGCCTGGTCGGGCCAGCGGCGGCGCAGGAAACGCTGGCGCGCATCGCCCATCTTCCCGAATCCACCGGCGCGCCCGCCGGAATGGCATCGCGGCTGGACTTCACCTGGGCCATGAACGCCGCGCTGTTCGCCGATCTGCTGGAGCGCGTGCCTTCCGGCCGGGCCTACGTGGCCGACCGCATCGCGGCGGGCGACCGCATCCGCTTCGATCACGGCGCGCTGCGCACCGTCCGCTTCCCGTCGAGCGCGACCGGCGCGCTGCCGGGCGGGATCGACGCCTTCCGCCGCATTCTGGAACCACTGGGCTATCGCGTGGCGGCGGTCTATCCCCTTCCCCGCCTGCGCATGACCGGCTTCGCCTTCCGCCATCTGGGCGATCCCGAGAACGTGCCGCAGTTCTTCGTCAGCGAGCTGGACGTGGGCCAGTTCGACGGCGCGTTCGGCGCCGCCGCGCACCGCGTGTTCGACAGCAGCCACGATCCGCTGGACGATCAGGCGAAGGCGGTACTCGCCCGTTTCGCCAGCGAAGGCGTGGTGCCGCTGACCGATGCCCTGCCCGCCTTGCGCACGATCCTGGCGGCGTTCGATCGTCAGCACGCCATGCCGGCGCTGGCCGACTACGAAGCCCTGCTGAGCCAATCCGCCGAGGCGGCATGGATCGCGACCGAGGGTAACGCCTTCAACCACGTGACCGACCGGGTCGACGATGTCGAGCAAGTGGCGGGGCAGCAGCGTGCCCTTGGCCGCCCGATCAAGGACCGCGTGGAGGTTTCCGCCAACGGCCGCGTGCGCCAGACCGCGTTCCGCGCCGATCCGGTGCTGCGCTTCTTCCGCGATGCCCAAGGGCGCGGCGTGGAACGCGAAGTGCCCGGATCGTTCTACGAATTCATCACGCGCGATCGCGAACCGCTGTCGCGCAAACTCGATCTCAGCTTCGACAGCGCCAACGCGACCGGCATCTTCACGATGACGCGCGCGGCCTGAGCATACGTGACCCAGCAACCGGAGGAACAGGCATGAGCGACCACCTGATGACGGTTTACAACCGCGCCCCGATCGAAGTCGAACGCGGCGAAGGCGTGCGCCTGCACGCGCGCGACGGCCGCGTGTTCCTCGATTGCGTGGCCGGCATCGCCACCAATGGCCTGGGCCACTGCCATCCGGCGCTGGTCGCCGCGCTGAAGGCGCAGGCCGACAAGCTGTGGCACGTCTCCAACATCTTTCGCATTCCGGGGCAGGAAGAACTGGCCGACCGCCTGACCGGCGCGACCTTTGCCGATGTGGTGTTCTTCGGCAATTCCGGCTCCGAAGCGATCGAGTGCGCGATCAAGACGGCGCGGCGCTATCACCACGTCAACGGCCAAAGCGAACGCATCGACGTGATCGGGTTCGCCGGTTCGTTCCACGGCCGCACCTATGCCGCCGTCAACGCTTCGGGCAACGCCGCCTATCTCGACGGCTTCGGCCCGCGCCTGCCCGGCTTCATCCAGTTGCATGTCGACGACATGGCCGCGATCGAGAAGGCCATCGCCTCTCCCACCACGGCCGCGCTGATCGTGGAGCCGGTGCAGGGTGAAGGCGGTGCGCGCGCGCTCAGCGGCGAATGGCTGACCAACGTGCGCAAGCGCTGCACCGAAGCCGGCGTGCTGCTGATCTACGACGAAGTGCAGAGCGGCATGGGCCGTACCGGCAAGCTGTTCGCGCACCAGTGGTTCGACGGCTGCGAGCCGGACATCATGGCCGTGGCCAAGGCGCTGGGCGGCGGCTTCCCGGTGGGCGCGTGCCTGGCCAGCGCGGAAGCCGCCAAGGGCATGGTCTTCGGCACGCACGGTTCCACCTTCGGCGGCAATCCGCTGGCCATGGCGGTGGCGGCCAAGGCGTTCGACCTGATCGCCGATGAAGCGCTGCTCGCCCATGTGCGCGCGGTGGGCGATCGGCTGTCCAGCGGCCTGCGCGCGATGATCGAACGCTATCCGGACATCGTCGAGGAAGTGCGCGGCAAGGGCTTGCTGGTGGGCGTGAAGCTGAAGCCCAACAACCGCGAGATGATGGCCGCCGCGCGCGAACAGGGCCTGCTGGTGGCCGGCGGCGGCGAAAACTGCATCCGCCTGCTGCCGCCGCTGATCATCAGCGAGGACGAAGCCGACGAGGCGCTCGCCAAGCTCGACGCCACCTTCGCGGCCTGGAACGCGCGCGTTCCGGAAGTGGCCTGACCGCCATGGGCCGCATCGTTCGCCCCGGCACCGAAGCCGATCTCGACGCCCTGCTCGAACTGGCCCGTCTGAGCGGTCCGGGGCTGACCAGTCTGCCCCAATGCGCTGACACGCTCGGCAACCGGCTGGCGCTGTCGGCCGCCAGCTTCGCCGGCGCCGTGCCGGCGGCGGAAGCGTGGTACACGCTGATGCTGGAGGAAAGCGACACCGGGCAGGTGATCGGCGTCGCCTCGGTGCGCGGGGCGATCGGCGTGGCGCGCCCGCACTTCTCGTTCCGCGTGGTCAAGCTGGCGCAGCATTCGAACGCCGCCGGCGTGAACTTCGAGCACGAGGCGCTGGTGCTGGTCAACGAATGCGCCGGAGCCAGCGAGGTCGGCTCGCTGTTCGTCCACCCCGAGCATCGCGGCGGCGGCAACGGCACACTGCTGGCGGCATCGCGCTACATGCTGATCGCGGCGGCGCGCGACCGCTTTGCCGACAAGATCGTTTCCGAGCTGCGCGGCTGGTTCGACTGGGAAGGCGAAAGCCCGTTCTGGGAAGGCGTTTCCGCCAAGTTCTTCCGCCTGCCCTTCGAGGAAGCGGACCGCATGATCACCGCCAGCAACGGGCAGTTTCTGGTCGATCTGGCCCCGCGTCACCCGATCTACCTGGAACTGATCGAACCGTTCGCGCGCGACGTGATCGGAGAAGTCCATCCCGACGGCCGCGCCGCGCGCAAGATGCTGGAAAGCGAAGGCTTCAGCTGGACCGGCCTGGTCGACGTGTTCGACGGCGGACCAACGGTGACCTGCGCGCGCGACAAGATCGACACGATCCGCCGAACCACGCCCTGCACCGTAGCCGTCAACGACAACGTCGCCGCCGCACCGTCACGGCTTGTCGCCAACGACGCCATCGAGCGCTTCCGCGTGACTCACGCCCCCGTCGACATTTGCGACGGGAATGCCCACATTCCGGCTTCCACCGCCCGGATGCTCGGCCTCGATGCCGGCAGCCAGATCCTGGTCCGGGCCTGAAGGACGCGAACATGGCCGAAATGCTCCAGTCGATCGATCCCGCAACCGGCGAAACCGTGTGGGAAGGCGCCGTCACCGCGCCGGCGGAAGCCGCCGCAATGGTCGAGCGCGCCCGCGCCGCGCTGCCCGGCTGGTCGCGCACGCCGCTGGACGAACGCATCGCCGTGGCCCGGCGCTATGCCGATTACCTGAAGGCGAACGCTGGCACGATCGCCGAGACGATCTCGCGCGAGACCGGCAAGCTGCTGTGGGAAAGCAAGACCGAAGCCGCATCGATGGCCGGCAAGGTCGAGGTATCGATCGCGGCGCAGGCCGAACGCGCCGGCACGCGCGAAAGCGCCACCGCGTTCGGCCGTGCGGTGCTGCGCCACCGCCCGCACGGCGTGATGGCGGTGCTCGGCCCCTACAACTTCCCCGGCCATCTGCCCAACGGACACATCGTGCCGGCGCTGCTGGCGGGCAACACGGTGGTGTTCAAGCCGTCCGAAATCGCGCCGTGGACCGGCGAGGTCATGGCCCGCGCCTGGGCCGAGGCGGGCCTGCCCGATGGCGTGCTGCAACTGGCGCAAGGCGCGCGCGAAACCGGCGCGGCGCTGATCGGGGGCGATATCGACGGGCTGCTGTTCACCGGCTCCTCCGCCGCCGGCCGCGCCTTCCGCCGCGCCTTCATCGACCGGCCGCACGTGATGCTGGCGCTGGAACTGGGCGGCAACAACCCGCTGATCGCGTGGGATGGCGATCCCGAAGCCGTGGCGCGCGTGATCGCGATGTCCACCTTCATCACCACCGGCCAGCGCTGTTCCTGCGCGCGCCGGCTGATCGTGCCCGAAGGCGCGACGGGCGATGCCTTCATCGAGGCGCTGGCCGCGCTGATCGACCGCTTGCCGGTGGCTGCGTGGTCCGACGCGGGCGATGCTTTCATGGGGCCGCTGGTTTCGGTTCAGGCCGCCGAACGCGCGCTCGACATGGTCGGCGCGATCGAGCGGATGGGGGCGCGGCCGCTGCGGCGCTTCACCGGGATCGCCGGCCGGCCGGGCAGCTTCGTCAAGCCCGCGCTCTATGACGTGACCGGCGTGGACGTGCCCGACGAGGAAATCTTCGCGCCCGTGCTGTTCGTGCGCCGCGTGGGCGATTTCGAGCAGGCGATCACCGCCGCCAACGCCACCGCCTATGGCCTCTCCGCCGGGCTGATCACCGGCGATGACGCGAAGTGGGAACACTATCTCGACTTCGCGCGCGCCGGCGTGATCAACCGCAACCGCCCGACCACCGGCGCGGCGGCGAACATGCCGTTCGGCGGGCTGGGCGAATCGGGCAACCACCGCCCCGGCGCGTGGTACGCGGCGGACTACTGCGCCTATCCGGTCGCCAGCTTCGAAAGCGATGCCGCCGTGCCGGAGGCTGTGCCCGGGATAGGCTGACCCGCCGGCTGCGGCATCGATCACACCAGCGGCCGCGACAATTGTCTAAGGGCGTTGCCTGAGTATACATCTCGGCAGCCTTTGGCCCTGTGTCTGCAAGCCTGTCCGCTGGAGTGATCGATGACTGCCCCGCCGGAGGCCAGTTCCGCAAACGAGCAGCCGCGCTATCGCGCCTTCCTGAGCTATAGCCATGCCGATACGCTGGCGGCCGCGCGGCTGCACCGCTGGCTGGAAACGTACCGCATCCCCCCCCGGCTGGTGGGGCTGGAAACGCCGCGTGGCAAGGTGCCGCGCCGGCTGACGCCGATCTTCCGCGATCGCAACGAACTGCCCGCGTCCAGCGATCTGAACGAGGAAGTCCGCAACGCGCTGGCGGCTTCGGCCTGCCTGATCGTGCTCTGTTCGCCGGAAGCGCGGCGTTCACGCTGGGTCGATCAGGAAATCCGCTATTTCCGCGAAAAGCATCCGGATCGCCCGATTCTGGCAGGGCTGCTTCACGGTGATCCGGACGACGCGTTTCCGCCCAGTCTGACCGACCCGGCTGCCGACCGGGAAAGTGGAGAAGCGGTCCGCGAACCGGCGGCCGCCGACTTCCGTCGGATCGGCGATGGCAAGCTGGCCCGGCTGCGCCTTGTTGCCGGATTGACCGGCATCGGCCTGGACGAACTGGTGCAGCGCGACGCGCAGCGGCAGCTGCGCCGCGTGACGGCCATCACGCTTGTTTCCGCCCTGACCGTTGTAGTGCTGTCCACGCTCCTGTTCGTGGCGATCAACGCGCGCAACGAGGCAGACCGGCAAAGGCAACAGGCCGAAGGGCTGATCGAGTTCATGCTGACAGACCTGCGGACAAGGCTGGAAGGAGTGGGGCGGCTCGACGTGCTGGAATCCGTCAACACGCGCGCGCTGGATTACTATGCCGCACAGGGCGATCTTGATGGATTGCCCGCCGGATCGCTCGACCGGCGCGCCCGCGTCCTGCAGGCGATGGGCGAGGATGACCAGAAACGCGGACGGATGGACGCCGCGCTGATGGAGTTCAGCGAGGCGCACCGCGCCACTGGCGCACTGCTGGCGGAAATGCCGAACGATCCCCAGCGCGTGTTCGCGCACGCGCAAAGCGAGTTCTGGATCGGCTATACCGACTACCAGCGCAACCGCTATGCCGCCGCGCGCCCGCATTTCACCGCCTATCGCGCGCTGGCCGAAAAGCTGGTGAAGCTGCAGCCTGGGGATGCCGGTGCGCTGCGCGAGCTGGGTTACGCGCAGGGCAATATCTGTTCGCTGGAACTGGCGGAGCAGGCGCGCCCGCAGGCCGGGCTCGACGCCTGCCGCAGCGCGCTCGCCGCGATGGAGCAGGCCGCGCGCTCCCACCCGCGCGATGCTGGCATCAAGGCCGATCTCGCCAACCGCCATGCCTGGCTGGCCGATGCGCTCAACGCCGCCGGAAACAAGCGCGACGCGCTGGCGGAACGCCAGCAGCAGGCCGTGATCATGGACGATCTGCTGCGCATCGATCCGGCCAATGCCGCCTATCGGCAGGACTGGATGCTTTCGCGCTATTCGATGGCGACGCTGCTTCGGGATCTTGGCGACAAGGCCGGCGCGCGTAGCCCCGCAGAACAGGCCATGCAGGCCGCGAACCGGCTGATCGCGACCGATCCCGACAACCGCGACTGGCTGACCTGGCGGCTGCGCATCCTGCAAAGTTTTCCCGATCTGAAAACGGAGAAGTAACATGTCGCAATGTTCCCCCGCGCAATACGCGCTTCCCCACGATCCCGCGCTGCGCACGGCGGCGGGCAAGGCGCTGACCTTCACGATCAGCCTCTATGCCCGCAACGGCGCAATCGTGCTCAAGATGGACCAGGATGGCCAGGAAGCGCAGGACTACATCGCGATCACCGAGGACACGATGGTCGAGATCGTGCTGAAGGGCGACCAGCTGTTCTTCTCGAAGGCATTCGACGCCATCACCATGAAGGATGCCAATCTCGGCGCATTCTATGGCAATCTCGAATACGACGGCTACGACGAGAAGCTGGATCGCTACAAGATCGTCCGCTTCGTGGCGCGCTTCAACAAGGGCGGCAAGTTCGGCACCACGCACGCCTTCAACGTGAACATCGATCTGCTGCAGAAAAGCCGCAGGGGACCGCGCTGGATCGGGATGAGCATCGATCCCGACATCAAGAACCCGCCGCCGAAGCTGAACTGAAACCCCGCAAGGAAAGCTGGGCAAGCCGTGCACAATTCAAAAATCCCGATCATCAGACGGCTTGCCCGCAGCGGCGATACGATGCGGGCGTGGCAGATGTTCACCGATGCCGCGCTGGAAGGCGATCGGCATCCCGATACGCTGACGCTGAAAGGCCGCCTGCTGAAGGACCGGGGCCTTTCCGCGCCGTCGACGGCGGAACGCGCGCGGCTGCTGGGTGCGGCGCGGCAGGCCTATCTCTCGGCCGCGGCGATGATGCCGGCGACGTATCCGCTGATCAATGCCGCGACGATCGCGTTGCTCGAAGGCAACCGCAAGGACGCGGCGATCCTGGCAACCCGCGTCCTGACCATGCTCGATGCGGGCGATCACGAACCCGAAACCGCCTATTGGCTGCACGCCACGCGCGCGGAAGCCTTCTTGCTGCTGGGCGAGATCGACAAGGGCCAGGCGGTGCTGGCGCAGGCCGTCCGGCAGGCCCCGCGCGCGTGGGAGGATCACGCCTCCACCCTGCGGCATTTCCGGCTGATCATGACCGTGCTGGAACAGCCGGCGGACTGGCTGGACGCCTATCGCCCGCCCGCCAGCCTGCATTTCAGCGGGATCATCCACGTCGCGCCCGACCAGACGCAATCGCCCGAACGGATCGCAGAGGCGGTGGACCGCATCCGGCCCGGCTTCGCCTTCGGTGCGCTGGCCGCGGGAGCGGACATCATGGTGGCCGAAGCGCTGCTCGAACGCGACGTGGAACTCCACGTGATGCTGCCCGCCACGATCGAGGGCTTCCGGCACGATTCGGTCTCCAGCTTCGGCACGCATTGGGAAGCGCGTTTCGACGCCATTCTCGATGCTGCCGCCTCGGTGGAAACCATCGAGACGCTGGACGCGGTTTCGCAATCGGGCATCTATGTCGGCGACGAGATGGCGATGGGCTGCGCGATCCGCCATGCTCGCCAGCTCGAAAGCCATGCCGTGGCCCTGCGGCTGGGCGATGGCACCCGCGCGCAAGGTTCGCTGCTGGACGCCGCCTGGCGCGATCGGGGTCTGCCCATCGAACGAGTCTCGCTCGAGCGCAGCGGCACCACGGCCAGCCCCCCGCCCACTTTCGCCCGTGAGGCGCTTGTCGCCGTGCCCGACGGCGAACAGGCGGACCATTTTGCCCACGCCGGCGCGGCGCTGGTCCGACACGGCGCGTTCACCATCGCGCGGTTCGACGATCCGGTCGCGGCGGCGCGCATCGCGCTGGCGGACGTGACGCTGCACGGCCGCACGCTGGGCGCGACCTATGGCGCCTACGATCCGGCCGGGAACGCCACGCAGCGGTTGGAAACGGCGGTGCGCGTGGCTGGCGCGGGGCTGCCGGGACAGGTTCCGGTGTCCCGTTCGCTGGCGCTGGCGCTCACCCTGCACGCGCCGGACCTGCACTGCGAAAACTTCGGCCAGATCGCTTCGGCGCAGGGGGATCTGGCGTTGGGGCTGCTGGCGGTCCGCTAAGGCCGCGCGACCGGCCCCCGGTCAGTAGATCATATCGCGCAACATGCGCGGGGCCAGAATGGTCAGGCCTCGCTCGGACCTTTCCACGATTCCCCGCCGTTCCAGCGCGCTGACCGCGCGCGATGCGGTTTCGCGCGCGGTATTGGCGTTGAGCGCCAGCGCGGTGATCTGGGGCGCCGGCACGATGCGATAGTCCGCATCCGCCAGCCGCAGCAATTCCGCATGGATGCGCCCTGGCGCCGAAAGCGTGGTCTGCGCGGCCATCCGGTCCAGCGACAGATCGAGCTGGCGCGCCAACCGTCTGGCCAGGCCCGCCGCCAGCGCTGGCTGGCTGTGAGCCAGCGCCGCCAGTTCGGTGCAGCGAATGCGCAGCAAATCGACCGCGCCATGCGCCACCATGTCCGCGCGGTGGGTGGCCGGTTCGGGATAGGCCCCGAAGAATTCGCCTGGCCCGTGGTAGGCCAGTTGCACGCGCTGTCCGTCGATGCCGTTGACCTGGATATGCACGGTGCCGCCGATCACCAGCCAGCAATGTTCGGAGCTATCGCCCTGATGGGCAAGCACCGCCTTGTGAGCGAACGATACCGCCTGCATCGATGGCTCTACTTGCGCAGCCAGCGCGGGCGCGCAATCGAACATCGCGGCGATCGCCGTTATGCGTTCGTCCCTGTGCATTCCCTTCGACCTGCCAGACATGCCCGGTACTTCGCGTTTCCAGCTTCAGGGAAGCGTTGCAAGGGCCAAATGGTAGAACCATGGCATCGCCAGCGTCCGTGAGTTTCATCACACTTCGTCCTGCCCGCGCCAAGCCGGTCTAAGATCCGGACCCGATTCGCGCGAAGTGCTTTTGCGGCTCTTCCCCGCACATCCGAGCTGCCGCCGCAGACCGCCCTAATCGGCTGCTTCGGCACCTTGCCGCGTTTCTTTCCGTTACGTCATCCGGCCTCGTCCGGCGCTGCCGCGCTCTTGCGCCGCAGCCTGCATCACCCGCTTAAAACCGGGGAATTTTCCTGCTATTCAATCGCGCGATTGAACTGTTCCGGCAGCCTTCGCATTCGCCGGTCAGCGCTTGACGGTCTATAAAAGGGAGAGACGTCGTGAACCTTGATTTCAGCCCGGAAGAGCTTGCCTTCCGCGACGAAGTGCGCGCGTTCATCGCCGAAAACTACCCCGCCCAGCTGCGCGGCAAGCAGGACGAGGGCGGCGACCTGAGCAAGGAGGATTTCCTCTCCTGGCACAAGGTGCTGGCGAAGAAGGGCTGGATCGCGCCCGCGTGGCCGGTCGAATACGGCGGCCCCGGCTGGACCGCCACGCAGCGCTACATCTGGTCCGAGGAAACCGCGCGGGCCGATTGCATCCGCATCATGCCGTTCGGCATCACCATGGTCGGCCCGGTGATCTACACCTTCGGCACGCCCGAACAGAAGGCCCGCTTCCTGCCGCGCATCCTTTCGGGCGAGGACTGGTGGTGCCAGGGCTATTCCGAGCCCGGTTCCGGCTCCGACCTTGCCTCGCTGCGTACCCGCGCGGTGCTGAGCGAGGACGGCTCGCACTATGTCGTCAACGGCCAGAAGACCTGGACGACGATGGCGCAGCATGCCGACTGGGGCTTCTTCCTGGTGCGCACCAATCCCGATGCCAAGCAGCAGGAAGGCATCAGCTTCCTGCTGATCGACATGAAGACGCCGGGCATCACCGTGCGCCCGATCATCACGCTGGGCGGCGAACACGAAGTCAACGAGGTGTTCCTCGAAGACGTGAAGGTGCCGGTCGAAAACCGCGTGTACGAGGAGAACAAGGGCTGGACCTGCGCCAAGTTCCTGCTGGCGCACGAACGCACCGGCATTGCCGGCGTCGCGGCCTCGAAGCGCGGGATCGAGCGGGTGCGCTCGATCGCCTCGTCGGAAATGGACGGCGACCGTCCGCTGCTGGCCAATCCGTTCTTCCGGCGCAAGGTGGCCGAACTGGAAATGGACCTGACCGCGCTGGAATTCACCGAACTGCGCACGCTGGCCGGCGAAGCCGCCGGGCGCGGGCCGGGGCCGGAATCGAGCGTGCTCAAGATCAAGGGTTCGGAAATCCAGCAGCGCATCACCGAACTCGCGCTGGAAGCGGCGGGGCATTATGGCGCGCCCTATTTCCGCGGCTTCGGCGAAGGCGACAACGAGCACCCGATCGGGCCGGACTGGGCGCACCACACCGCGCCGAGCTATTTCAACATGCGCAAGACCACCATCTATGGCGGGTCCAACGAAATCCAGCGCAACATCATCGCCAAGATGGTTCTCGGCCTCTGAGCCAGCCAACAGGCTGGCCATCCGGCGGGCCGACCGAGAGGATAGATACGAATGGACCTGAGCTTCACCGAAACGCAGGACATGCTGCGCGACACGCTTTCGCGCTTCCTGGCGGACACCTACGACTTTGAAACGCGCAAGAAGATGCTGGAGCGCCCGGAAGGCCGCGATCCGGGCATCTGGCGCGCGCTGGCGACCGAACTGGGCATCCTGTCCGCCCCCTTCACCGAGGAACAGGGCGGACTTGGCGGCGGGCCGCTGGAAAACCTGATCGTGATGGAGGAACTGGGCAAGGTCATCGCGATCGAGCCCTATCTCCAGACCGCCGTGATCGGCGGCGGCGCGCTGAAGGCGGCGGGCGGCGCGATGGCCGATGCGCTGATCCCCGGCATCATCGGCGGCGACGTGATCTTCGCCTTCGCCTATGCCGAGCCGAAGGGCCGCTATGACCTGGCGCGGATCGAAACCACCGCGCGCAAGGATGGCGCCGGCTATGTGCTGAACGGTCACAAGGCGGTGGTCTATGCCGCACCGTGGGCCACGCACCTGCTGGTCACCGCGCGCACCGGCGGATCGGGCAACGAACGCGGCGGCGTGGAGCTGTTCGTGGTGGACGCGAAGAGCGCGGGCGTCACCCGCCGCGATTACCCGACGGTCGACGGGTTCCAAGCGTCGGAAGTCTATTTCGAGAACGTCGCTGTGCCCGGCGAAGCGCTGCTGCCGGGCGGCATGGACCTGATCGAGCACGTGGTGGACGAGGCCACGATGGCAGTCTGCGCCGAAGGCCAGGGCGCCGGGCGCCAGTTGCACGAACTGACGCTGGCCTACACCAAGGAGCGCAAGCAGTTCGGCCAGCCGATCGGCCGGTTCCAGGCGCTGCAGTTCCGCCTCGCCGATATGATGATCGAGGCCGAGCAGGTCGCCTCGATGACGCTGATGGGCACGCTCAAGCTCGATCTTCCGGCCGAACAGCGCAAGGCGGCGGTCAGCCTGGCCAAGGCGAAAGTCTCGAAGTCGCTGCGCTTCATCGGTCAGAACGCGGTGCAGACCCACGGCGGCATCGGCATCACCGTGGAACTGGCCGCCGGCCATTACTTCAAGCGCCTGACGATGATCGAAAGCCAGTTCGGCCCCGCCGACTGGCATCTCGAACGCTACGAGGCGCTGACGCTGCCGGCCTGATCGCCCGCCGATACGCAAACGAACAAAAGGGCATGGACCGGTTCCATGCCCTTTTTCGCATCCGGTCCGGACGAAATCGTCGGCGGCACGAACCCCTGCGGATTTGGCGGCCGGGGGCAAGGCCGCTATCCTCCCCCCATGGTATTCCGCTTTCCCGATCCCGCATCGCTGTCCTCCCGCCTCGCTCCGGTCCGGCATCGCCTGCTGCGCTGGCGGATCCGGTTCGCCCGGCTCATCCTGCTTCCGGAACTCTCGCCCGATGACGCGCGTGAACTGCGGCATCAGGTGCAGGACGATGGCGCGCTGACGCGCGGTTACATGCTGATGTGCGGCCTTGCCGCCGGCATCGCGGCACTGGGCCTGCTGCAGTCCTCGACCGCCGTGGTGATCGGCGCGATGCTGGTTTCTCCGCTGATGAGCCCGATCGCCGCGCTGGGCTTCGGCTTCGCCTCCATTGACGGTCAGCGCATCCGCGATGCCGCGCGCGTGGTGCTGGTGGGCGCGGCGATCGGCATTGCCGCCGGGATGCTGATCACCTGGATCAGCCCGATCCGCAACGCCACGCCCGAACTTCTCGCCCGCACGCAACCCACCCTGCTCGACCTTGCCGTCGCGCTGCTTTCGGGCATCGCCGGCGGGTACGCCACGGTGATGGGCAAGGGCGGAACCGCGATCGGCGTGGCCATCGCCACCGCGCTGATGCCACCGTTGACCACTGTCGGCTATGGCATCGCCACGCTGCAACCCACCTTCGCGCTGGGCGCGCTGCTGCTGTTCCTGACCAACCTTTCGGCCATCGCCTTTGCCTTCGCGCTGGTCGCCCGGCTCTCCGGCGCGGCGCGGCCATTGCAGAACGTGCAGTGGACCACCGCGCATACTGTCGCCGGGATTGCCGCGTTCCTCGCGCTGGCCACCCCGCTGGCCATGACGCTGGTGCAGGTGAAGCGCGAGGGCACGCTGCGTTCGTCGGCGAGGAATGCGATCGAGCAGGTTTCAGGCCAGCGGGGCACCAGCATCGCGCAAATGGACGCGCACTGGCCCCTGTTCGGCGATCCCTCGATAAATGCGGTCGTCATCGCCCCGCAATATGCGGCGAACGGCGAACAGCGCGTCCACGATCTCCTTGCCGCCAAAGTCGGGCCTGCGGTCTCGGTCAATCTCCAGCAGGTGCTGGCCGCCGACCTGCCCTCGCAAACCCGCGCCATGATCGACGCGGCGATGGAACGCACCGCCGCCGGGATCGCCGCCGACGTACCGCCCTATGCCCGCATCCGCGCCAGCATTGGCCTGCCCACCACCGCGCTGTGGATCAACCGGACCGAACGCGCGGTGAACATACAGCCGGTTGCCGCGCCCGGCTGGAAGCTGGCCGACTATCTCCGGGCCGAACGCATCGCCACCGATGCCGCCGAAGGCTGGAGCGTGCGCGTGATCCCGCCCGCCACACCGGAACTGCGTATCGCACTGACCACCGAGGGAGCCCCCGCCGACACGATTCCCGCCGGTGTCGCGATCTGGGCGTTGCAGCGCTGGGGCGTTGCCCACGTGCGCATCGCCATGCCCGAGGACGCGCACGACGAGGCCCTGCCGAACGCGCTGGCCGGTGCCGGGATCACGGCGCAGACCATGTCCGGCAAGACTGCGCCCGCCGGCACCGCGATTGTGGAAATCTTCGCGCCGCCCCCGTTCAGCGGCGACCAGTAGAAGGGCCTGGCACGGTCAGGACGGCGAGAAGGCCAGCGCCCTGCGGCCCGGCTCGCCCAGCCAATGGCCATCAAGGCCCCACACTTCCCCGATCATCGCGGGGGTAAGCGTCGTTTCGGGCGGCCCATCGGCCACGAGGCGCCCGTGATCGAGGATCAGGACGCGATCGGCTTGGTTCATCGCCTGCGCAAGATCGTGGAGTACGAGGACCACTCCCGTTCCGCCCGCCGCCAGGATGCGGAAGCGGGCCAGCAAGGCAAGCTGGTGCGCGAGATCGAGACTGGCGAGCGGTTCGTCGGCGAGTATCCAGCGCGGTTCACCCGCCAGCACGCGCGCCAGCAGGGCACGGGCGCGCTCCCCGCCGGACAGGGCGGAAACGGGCCGCGCGGCGAAGCCCTCCAGATCGAGCGCGGCCATGGCAGCCCGCGCCGCGGCGGCGTCCGCTTCGGGTCCGGCGCGGTGCTGCAGGCGGCCGAGCCGGACGAGCGTTTCCACAGTGACATCCCAGGCGACCGCGCCGTCCTGCGGCAGAAAGCCGATGGCGCGCGCGCGGGTGAGCGGCGGCAGCGTGGCGACGGGATGGCCATCGAGCAGCGCGACGCCTTCCGTCGGCGCGTGCAGCCCGGCGAGGCAGGCGAGCAGCGTGGACTTGCCCGCGCCGTTGGGGCCGCAGATCGCGGTGATCTGGCCGGGGCGCAGCGCGGTGGTGATCGCCTCCAGCCGGCCGGGAACGGATACCTGCTTGGCGGCGAGCATCACGCAATCTCCCGCCGCATCGCCAGCAGCAGGCGCAGGAAGAACGGCGCGCCGATCAGGCTTAGCGCGATGCCAAGGCGCAGTTCGCCGCCCGCCAGCGGCAGCACGCGGCACAGGCAATCGGCCACCAGCAGCAGCAGCGCGCCCGCCAGCGCGCTCGGCAGGAGCAGCGCGGAGGGGCGGCGGTCGGTAAAGGGACGGACGAGGTGCGGCACGACCAGGCCGACGAAGCCGATGATCCCGGCGACCGCCACGCCCGCGCCGACGACGAGGCCCACGCCCGCGACCATCCGCCACAGCAGCCGCGCCGGATCAACGCCGAGCGAGCGCGCCGCGCTTTCGCCCAGCATGAGCGCATCGAGCGCCGGCCCGGTGCGCCGCAGCACCAGCAGGCCAAGCAACGTGGGCGGCAGCGCGATCAGCACATCGGGCCAGCCGCGATCGGCCAGCGCGCCCATCAACCAGGTGACGATCTCGCTGAGCGCGAAGGGATTGGGGGCAAGGCTGATGGCCAGGCTGGTAAGCGCGCCGGCCAGGCTGGCGATCATCATTCCCGCGAGCGTAAACAGCGCCACCCCGCCGGTCCGCCCCGCGATCAACGCCAGCAGCGCCATCCCCAGCGCCGCGCCCGCCAGCGCGAACAGCGGCAGCAGCCAGCCTTGCGCGGCATAGCCGGTCCAGAACGATAGCACCGCGCCCAGCGCCGCCATCGGCGCGATGCCGAACAGCCCCGGATCGGCCAGCGGATTGCGCAAGTAGCCCTGCATCGCCGCGCCCGCCGCGCCCAGCCCGCCGCCGACGAGCAGCGCCAGCACCGCGCGCGGCAGGCGCAGTTCGATCAGGATCGGCAGGGCGTTGCGCGCGGCCGGCGCCAGCGGATCGATCCAAACCTGCCCCGCGAGCAACGAGAGCGGCACGGCGAGCGCCAGTGCGGCAAGCAGGAGGGGAACCGGACGCACGGTCATAGCGAAGCCCGCACCTGCCGGAGCCGCGCCGCCGCGCGGATGATCGTGGGGCCGCCGCAATAGAGGAGGCCGGGCGCGAGCGTTTCGCGCCGCGTGCCGTCCAGCGCGGCAAGAACCGGATGGTGCAGCCGGCGATCGCCATCGCCGTGCGCGTCGGACGCGATCAGGATCAGGCGTGGCGGATCGGCCAGCATCCGTTCCAGCGGCAGCACGTCCGCCTGGCGCATCCCGCGCGCGGCGCTGAAACTGGCGAAGCCGGTGCGGCGGAGCAGATCGGCGATCAGCGTGCCTTCGCCGGGCACGATTCCGCCCGATTGCCAGACGACCGTGGGCACGGGGGCCGTGCCCGGCGGCGGCGCGGCGGCGGCCAACGCGGCGTCGATCCGCGCGACGAGCCGCTCGCCGCGCTCCGGATGCCCCGCCAGCGCGGCAATGCGGCGGACCTGCGCGCGGCTGTCGGCCACGGTCATGGCAATGGGAAGCTGCGTGACGGGAATGCCAAGGCGATCATAGGCCGCGCGCGCGGCCGGACCGAGGAACGTATCGCCCAGCACGAGATCGGGATGGAGCGCCAGCACTTCCTCCACCGTGCCGCGCGTGGCGGGAAAGCGCCGGGCCAGCGCCACGTCCATCGAACTCGATCGGGGATCGCGGCTGTAGTGTGACAGCGCCAGCACCTGCCCCGGATCGGCCACTTCGGCCAGGATCGCATCGCTGCACGGGTTCAGCGAAACGATCGCGGGGTGCGCGCGCGTGGCCGAAGGCGGAGGCGTGGCCGGCGCGCAGGCGGAAAGGGCCGCCAGCAACGCCAGCCCCCGGCCCCGCCGCCACATGGCCGGCGGGGTGGAGGAAGGCAAGGCGTTGCCCGCCTTAATAGCGCACCCGCGCGCCGATGAAGGCGGAGCGGCCCCAGGTGCCATACCCAGCCGAGGTCTGGTACTTTTCATCGAACAGGTTTTCGACCCGACCGAACAGTTCGAAGAAATCCCCGAACGGCAGGCTGGCGCGCAGCGTGGTCAGCTCGTAGCCATCCAGCCGGGTGCGGTTGCCCGCATCGTCGAAGCTGTCGCTGACAAGGCGGACGTCCGCGCCGAAAGTCAGGCCAGCGAGCGGCGAGGTCCAGTCGGCCGAAAGCGTCAGCGCGTTGCGCGGGCGGCGGGCGAGCGCCTTGCCGTAGTTCGCGTCCGCCACGGTCAGGTTGCGGGCGCGGTCATAGGTATAAACCGCCTGCGCGCGGAACGTGGGGCTGACATCGGCGCGCAGTTCCAGTTCCACACCTTCGGCACGGGTCTTGCCGACGTTGTCGTAGAAGCCGAAGCGCCCGTCCGCGCACAACGGGCTGGTGACCGAGAAGCACGAGACATAGGCGATGAGGTTGCGCGTATCGCGCCGGAACCAGGTGGCCGAGGCATGGAACACGCCATCGGCCGTGGTGTATTCGACCCCGGCGTCATAGCTGCGGCTGCGTTCGGGGCTGAGCCCCTGATTCCCGTAATCCGAATAGAGCTGGTAGAGCGTGGGCGCCTTGAACCCTTCGCCATAGCTGGCGCGCAGGCGCAGCCCCTGCGCCACGCGGACGCTGCCGTTGGCGCCGAACGTCGCCTGCGTGCCGAAGCGGCTGTGATCGTCCACGCGCACGCCGGCGGCAAGGCTGGCCCGGTCGGTGTACCAGCCGAGCAGCGCGTGGCCGCTGGACAGGCGCGCGCTGCGCTGGGCATCGAACGTGGAAGAGAAGCGCGTCCATTCGCTGTCCCCGCCGAAATCGAGCGCGAAATGCGCGGGCAGCGCGATGCGGCCGGTCAGGTCGACGCGCTGACTGCGGCCCTTGTAGCCGTACTGCGGATCGGCGCCGTAGGTGGGGTCGTAATAGTTCCGGCGCGTATCGGCGAGCGCGTAGCCGCCGTCGAGCGTAAGCGCGCTGCCGGCATAGTGGAACCCGGCGCGGCCGGAGAACTGGCGGGTCTTCTGGTATTCTGGCGTGTCGCCGAACACGGTGTAAGTCGGCGGCGGATAACCGTCGATGTCGAGCCGACTGTCGGCATAGCGCGCGACGGCGTTGAGCGAGAGATCGGGGGTGAGGTTCACGCGCCCGCGCCCGCCGATGCGCCACTGGCGGTAGCCGTCCGGCTCGGTGCCGACCGCGGCGGCGGAAACGCCATCGGTGCGCGCGTAGCCGCCGTTGAGCGAGAAGGCATAGCGATCGTTGGCCACGCCAGCCACGGCATCGGCGGAGACCGTTTCCTTCGCGCCATATTCGACGCTGGCTTCCGCGCCGTTCACTTCCTTGGTCGTCACCGCGATGACGCCGCCGATCGCGGCGCTGCCCCAGACCACGGAGTTCGAGCCGCGCAGCACGTCGATGCGGTCGATTCCGCCGGTCAACAGGTTGCCGAAATCATAGCCGCCCGAGGGCGAGGACACATCCTCCACGCGCACGCCATCGATCAGCACCAGCACCTGTTCGGCTTCGGAGCCGCGCAGGCGCACGCCGGTAAAGGTGCCGAGACCGCCGTTGCGCGAGAAGGTGAGACCGGGCACGCGCTCCAGCACGCGCGTCAGGTCCGCGCCCTGCACCTGCGCGATCTGCTCGGCGGTGATGACGGTGACGGCCTGCCCGGTCTGGTCGAGCCGGAGCTTGCTGCCCGTGGCGAGCACGGTGATCTGCGCATCGGCGGAGACGGCCGGCGCGGCAGGTTGCGCCATATCGTCCTGCGCCAACGCCGGCGCGGCGGCCAACAGGGATGCGGTAAGGAAAAACAGATATTTGCCCGGCATTCTTCAGACTCCCAGCCCATGAACGAACTGCCGTTCATGGCGGGAGGACCGCCGGGCCAACGGGCGGAACTCGCGACGCGTGCGCCCGGTACACCCCGCCCGGCCGCGGAACGACCACACACCGGCAGGTCTCCTGGCTCTCCGGGTCATCGCCCCCTGCCCGCCTTCCCGGCCGTGCGGCCAGTGGCATCGTGGACAGGGCGCTCGCCGGATACAGTTGCGGGGGCAGCTCCGGTTAGGGACCGTGCTGGTCCTTCGCGGATTCCCTCTGGGCCCGTTGCGGGCACCGGTGGCGTCGCTGCGGCGCGTAGCCCCGAACGGGGGCACGGGCAAGAGTCTTAACCGATTCACCCTATGACGCGGGTCTGTGCCGCCTTGGGACGGCGCGAACGCCGTGCGTGCGGGGTCTGCCCACGCGCGCTAGCGCAGGAGAGCAAAGGAACGCGTCCAAGACCCGATGCCGCTGGAGATCGCCTACCGTCCGTTCACCCTGCCGACCGGGGCCTTGCCCCCGGCTGCGGAGGAGAACGTGCGCGCGGGCGATGTCAGCCGCCACCGCGACGATAACCCTGCCGACGGCCTTGCGGACATGGCCGATGCCGCCCCCCTTGTGCCGCGCCCGCGCGATTTCGCCGCGCGCATCCGCCGGCGCGACATGGTCTCGGTGCGACGCCGGCTGCGGACCCCGTCGATGCTGCGCCAGCGGCTGGCCGGCGTGGCCACGATCGGCCTTTTCGCGATGGTGCTCGGCCCGGTGGGATGGGGCAGCCCCGGCGGGATCGACCGCGCCTCTGCGCAGGCCGAAGCGGGTGCGCTGCAACCGTTCGAGCAGGCGGGCAAAAGCTTTCCCGGATCGGCCTTCTACTATGTCTCGCCCGACGATACCGGGCTGATCGCGCCCAACGCCGCCGAACAGGCCTGGGCCGCGCACCGCGATGACGAGGAGGTCGCGTCCGCCGTCGAACCCGCCGGCCCCGCCGCGCGGCCGATCTTCGCGCGCGGCAGCGGCGAGGACCAGTGGCGCGCGCTGCAATGCCTGACGGCGGCGATCTATTACGAAGCCGCTTCGGAACCCGACAGCGGCCAGCGCGCGGTGGCGCAAGTGGTGCTGAACCGCGTGGCGCATCCCGCCTTCCCCAATACCGTGTGCGGCGTGGTCTATCAGGGATCGGAGCGGCCCGGCTGCCAGTTCAGCTTCGCCTGCGACGGATCGCTGGCGCGCCGGCCGATGGTGGCGTTCTGGGAGCGCGCGCGGCGCGTCGCCCGCGATGCGCTGGCGGGCTACGTCTATGCCCCGGTGGGCCTTGCCACGCATTACCACACCAGCGCGATCCACCCCTACTGGGCCGACAGCCTGGCCTTCATCGGCACGATCGGCGCGCATCGCTTCTACCGCTGGAGCGGCGGCGCGGGACGCCCGGCGGCGTTCAACGCGGTCTATGCCGGAGGCGAGCCGATCGCCGCGCCGCATCCGCGCACCTGGACGCCCGCGCCCACCGACATCGCCGACCCGGTCGCGCTCGCCCGCGCCTACGAGGACGGCCGCCTCGCCGCGCTTCAGCAGCAGGCCGCGCCGGTGCCGGCCGCGACGTCCGCCGCGTTCGGGCAAGTGCCGCTGCCCCACGCCACCGCGCCCGTCTATGCCCCGGCGATCGAGCAGCGCGGCGGCGATACGGTGTTCCGCGCGGGCAACCGGCTGCCGGGATCGCCCCCCGCCGGTTCACACCCCGCCGGCTCCAATCCGCCGGGAACGAACCTGCCCGGCTCCAACGCGATCCGGCCCGAATACCAGAACAGCGGCAAGTGGATCGCGCAGCCGCAGGGGTAGGCAGCGTGGAGGGGGTCCGCGACGGATGGTGGGGGACGAAGATTCCGGTATTCCGCCTAAACCGCGTCATTTCGGACTCGATGCGGTTGCGGACCGGAGCAGAGCGCGGCAACATCGTGTTGTTGGAGGCGGCTCATGTTCTCGTATTTTTTGTCGCGCAGGCGGCTCTCGCGTTCGTTCGAGCCGTGTGATGGGGGATTCTTATACCGCCGTAGACCTACTGCACAGGCGGTGCCCGTCACGGCGGAGGAAAGAGAGCAGATTCTACGAACCTTCAAGTCGACCTACTGGAAGTACCACGCCATCCTATGGGTATTGTTCTTTATTTTGATATTTGCAGCGGCTGGATTAGCCGTGATTTCCAGTGTTCCCGATGAGGCAGGGACTTTCATTGGATATCTCTGTGCCGTAATTTTGTTCGCTGGAATTATCTTTGTGGACCGGCGCATCCTAAGCATTGCAACCGCATCAATAAGCGCCCGCCCTCCTGTCCAACCTCGGCGTAATTGGCTGCAGCTGATTGATGCCCGTTTAGCAACAGTCCCGTGGTGGCGCCTCGCGGCAGGAGGAGCATTTTTAGTGCTGCTTGCGTGGGTTACGCGCTCAATTGCGACCGCGTCCCTTTGGGGCAGCATCGGATGGGTTTGCTACTTCGCTTTTTGCTTCGGCATGTGGATCAGAAACGTTTGGCGAAAGTGGCAATTGGCGGCGCGTGTCTAACGTCCGCTTCCCCGCCCTTCCCACCGATCAGCCGATTTTCGCGGCTACCTGATGGCGGAATTTCATTCAGGCCTTTGCGACAGACCCTAGGCTCCCGCCACCACCGCCGCCTCGCGGGCGATCACGCGGCGCAGGGCGTTGGCATAGACGTCCGGTTCCTGCGCGCCGGGGATCAGGTATTTGCCGTTGACGACCATCGCCGGCACGCCGGAGATATTCCAGTCCCACGCCTGCTGCTCGCCCGCCACGACGATCGCGGCCAGTTCCGGATCGTCGAGCGCGGCTTGCGCGCGGGCGCGGTCCAGCCCCGCGCTTTCCGCCACATCGAGCAGGACGGCATGGTCCGAAACGTTGCGGCGGTGCTGGAAATGCGCCGCGAACAGCGCCAGCTTCAGCCGCACTTCGGTTTCCGCATCGTAATCGCGCAAGGCATGGACCAGCAGCGTGTGCGCGGCGCGGGTGTTCCACATCATCGCGGGCGGCGGCGTGCCCTCGCCCGACCAGGACAGGCTGGCGCCCGCGCGTTCGGCAATGGCCAGCAATTGCGAGCGGCCTTCCGCCGCCTGCTCCTTGCTGCGCCCGTACTTGCGCATGATGTGCGCGCTCTGTTCCTCGCCTTCGGGCGGCATGTCGGGGTTCAGCTCGAAGGGATGGAAGCGGATCGTCGCCGTCACCTCGTCGCCCAGGATGGCCAGCCCCTTCTGCAGCTGGTGGTAGCCGATCACGCACCACGGGCACATCACGTCCGACCAGATGTCGATCGTCACCGGCTTCGGCGCAGCGGGCGCGGTCATCGGGCGATCCACCATTCCAGCAGGTGCCGCGCCACCGCGTGCGGCGGGGGCGCGATGAAAGGCCCTTCCTCATCCCCGTCCAGCGCCGCCCGCACTTCGGCGCGGGTGAACCAGCGCGCCTCTTCCAGTTCGGTGGTGTCGACGGTGAGCGCCGGATCGTCGGTCAGGCTGTGGCAACCGATCATCAGCGACGAGGGGAACGGCCACGGCTGGCTGGCAACATACGTCACATCGCGCACGATCACGCCCGCTTCCTCCTGCACTTCGCGCGCCACCGCACCCTCGATCGATTCGCCCGGTTCCACGAACCCGGCCAGCGCCGAGAAGCGACGCGGGGGAAAGCGCGGCTGGCGGCCCAGCAGCAGGTTGCCCTGATGCTCCACCAGCATGATCGTGACCGGATCGACGCGCGGGAAGTGCTCCGCCTTGCACGCCGCGTTCGTGCAGGAACGCTGCCAGCCGCCCTTGGCCAGCACGGTGGCATGGCCGCACCGGGCGCAGAAGCGGTGCCGGGCGTGCCAGTCCACCAGGCTGCGCGCGCCGCCATAGATCGCCAGATCCTGCGATCCCAGCATCGTCATCGCCTGCCACAGGCGCGGGTTGGGCGGCGCCACGCTGCCCACCAGCCGCGGCGCGACTTCGGCGAAGCAGCCGCGCCCGTCCTCGGTCAGGCCCAGAAACACCAGTTCGGCCTGCGGATCGGCATCGGCCAGCGTGCCCCAGTCGAGCCCGCCTTCGGGCGCGAGCAGCGGGTCCAGCCCGTCCAGCCGCAGCAGGCGCGCACGCCAGTTCATCAGGCCGGCGAGCTTTTCCGGATCGGAGCGGACATGGTCCGCCCGGTCGAGCGCGCTGCCGGCAAAGGCGATGGTGGTTCCGTTCATGCGGCTTTCTTTCCACGAAACAGGTCTGCGATCACAGCCTTGGGGAAGTCCCTTTGCACCGGATAGGCTTCGGAGGGCATGTATTGCGTATAGAGGCCCGCCCGGTTGCCCACGCGATGGTTGATGAAGGCGATCGTCCCGGCGGCGCCGGCCCAGCCATAGGTGCCGGCATCCACACCGATGCCGACGCGCCCGCCGGCGCCGAAGCCCGCACCCGCGATCATCGTGCCGTCGGTGGCGGTGCCGGCGGGAAGCAGGTTGCTGGTGCCCAGCCGCACCGCCGCCTCGCTCATCACGCGCCGCCCGCCGATCACGCCATGGCCGAGCAGCATGGTAAGGAAGCGGTCGTAATCGCGCGGCGAACTCACCAGCCCGGCACCGCCGAACGGAAACGCTGGCGGATCGAGATAGATCGAGGACGGCGCCGGATCGAGCGGCACCACGAACCCGCCGAGCACGCCGTAGTTCGAGGTCAACCGGCCGACTTCGCTTTTCGGCACCTGGAACCACGAACTGTCCATGCCCGTGGGGCCGAAGATGCGATCGTGCAGGAAGCGGTCGAACGGCTGGCCCGATACCACCTCGATCACGCGGCCCAGCAGATCGAGCGCGACCGAATAGCTCCATTGCGTGCCGGGTTCATAGACGAGCGGCAGATCGGCCAGACGGTCCGCGAACTCGGCAAGACTGCGGGGCATGTCGGCGGGCTGCTGCATGCCCGGCAACGGTAGCCGCGTGATCTGGCCGGGCACGATGCCGGCCTGTTCGTAGGCGGCCTTGATCGGTCCCTTCTGGATGATCGAATAGCCCAGCCCTGCCGTGTGGGTCAGCAGATGGCGGATCGTGATCGGCGTTTTCGCGGGCCGCAGATCGGTGATCGAGCCGTCCGGCGTCACCTGCACTTGCATCTTCGCGAACTTCGGCAGCACGTCCGACACGGGCTGGTCAAGCCGCAGCCGGCCTTCGTCGATCAGGATCATCGCGGCCATGCCGGTGACCGGCTTGGTCATCGAATAGACGCGGAACAGGCTGTCCAGGGTGACGGGGGCGGCTTCGCCCTTCGTTTCGACGCCACGCGCGATGCTTTCCGGCGCGGCGCTGCCCCAGCCGAGCGCCGCGATCATGCCGGGCAGCTTGCCGCCGGACACGTAGCCATCGAGCAGTTGCGTCACCGCCGGCCATTGCGCCTCGGCCGCCGCGCTGGCGAAGGCCAGGCGGGGGAACAGAGTGGCCCCCGCTCCCACGAACAGGCCACCTCGCATGATTTCGCGTCGGGAAAGGCCCTGGAACGCGGGCAGAACTTCGCTTCGCATGGGGTCTTCTACCGCCTCTCGCTCATCCTACGCCCCGGCCAGCGCCAGTTGCGCCGCCTTGGCGAATACCGTGGGCAAGCCGGCCTCTTCGATCCCTGCGAGCGGCCACCATTCTCCCTCGGCCAGACTAGCACCGCCAGCGGCATCGCAAAGCATCAATTGCAATTCGAGATCGAAATGGCTGAAGGTGTGCCGGACCAGCCCGCCCGAGCGCCAGCCACCGGCCAGCGGCGGTTCACCGTGGCCATCGGCGCGCGCGTTCCAGCCATCGTCGGGCAAGGCGCGCATCCCGCCCAGCATCCCCTTCCCCGGCCGCCGCACCAGCCAGACCGCGCCATCGCGCACGATCCAGAACGCGCGCCCGCGCCGCGTGGGCCGGGCCTTCTTCGCCGCCTTCACCGGCAGGCGCTCCGGATCGCCCTCGGCATAGGCCCGGCACTCGTCACGTATCGGGCACAACAGGCAGCGCGGCGCCTTCACGGTGCAGACCGTCGCGCCAAGGTCCATCATCGCCTGCGCGAAATCGCCCGCGCGCACTTCGGGCGTGATCGCGTCCGTTGCCTCGCGAATCGCCGGGCGCGCACCGGGCAGCGGTTCCGTGATGGCGAACAGCCGCGCCACCACGCGCTCGACATTGGCATCCACCACCACCGCGCGCCGCCCGAACGCGATCGCGGCGACGGCGGCGGCGGTATAGGCGCCCAGCCCCGGCAAGGCGCGCAGGGCTTCCTCGGTATCGGGGAACGCCCCGCCCATCGCCGCCACGGCGCGCGCGCAGGCGAGCAGGTTACGGGCGCGAGCGTAGTAGCCCAGCCCCGCCCAGGCGGCCATGACATCGGCATCGTCCGCCGCCGCCAGATCGGTCACCGCCGGCCAGCGCTGGGTGAACTTCGCGAAATAGGGGCCGACGGCGGCCACGGTCGTCTGCTGGAGCATCACTTCCGACAGCCACACGCGGTACGGTTCCTGCGGCGCCTCCCCCGGCAGCCGCCGCCACGGCAACCGGCGCGCGTGGACATCGTACCAGGCGAGCAGATCGCCGGCGATCGTACCCGCACCCGAATTCGTCTCGCCACTGGTCTGCATCGCGCCGCTATGGCATGGCAGCACGCAATATGGAACGCGAAGCAGGAAAGCCCCGGAACGCCCCGCAAAAGACCGGCCACAAGGCGGGTCAAAACGCCGGCAAGCCGTTCGAGCGCGCGCGTGGCGGAGAGGCGCGGCAGATCGCCGACCTGATGCCCGCGATCGGCCGCACCGCCTTTCGCCGCTTCGGCTTCGTGCAGAGTTCGGTGGTCACGCGCTGGCCCGAGATCGTGGGGCAGCACCACGCCCGGCACTGCGCGCCCGAATCGATCCGCTTCCCGCCCGGCGAAAAGGCCGATGGCATTCTCCAGCTGGTCGTCACGCCCGCGCACGCGCCGCTGATCCAGCACGTGATTCCCGAGATCATCGAGCGGGTGAACCGCTTCTTCGGCTATCGCGCGGTGGCGCGCGTCAAGATCCGGCAAGGCCAGGTTCAGGCGCCGCGCGGGAATGACGGCGCGCGGGCCGCGCCGCCTTCGCTCAAGCCCATTCCCATGGAACTGGGAGAATCGCTGCGCGACATCGGCGATCCGGAACTGCGGGCCGTGCTGGAATCGCTGGCGCGCAACCTGGGCGGGAACACTTCGGACGGCAATCAGGACGGGGAAAAGACACAGTGATGCGATCGATCGTGCGGGCCCTGAGCATGCTGGCGCTGGCCTTGGCCGGAATGATGACGTTAACCGCAGCGGGCCGCCTGCCCGCCACCACGCGCCCGCCGACCACGATCGTCACCCGCACGGCCACCGAAAGCCACATCCTGGGCAACCCTGCCGCACCGGTGAAGCTGGTGGAATACATCAGCTACACCTGCCCGCACTGCGCCGAATTCCACCATGAATCGCTGGCGCAGCTCCAGATCGGGTTCATCGGCAACGGCAAGGGTTCGGTCGAGATCCGCAGCTTCGTGCGCGATCCGGTGGACATGACCGTAGCCCTGCTGACGCATTGCGGGCCGCCGTCGAAATTCGTCACCCTGCACAACGCCTTTCTGGGCAGGCAGGCCGACTGGATCGGCCCGATGGTTTCCGCCAACGCGGCCCAGCGGCAGCGCTGGACCGCCGGCGATTTCGCCAGCCGCACCCGCGCTATCGCCAGCGATTTCCATTTCTACGAGATCATGGCGACGCACGGCTTCGACCGCCCCGCCACCGACCGCTGCCTGGCCAACAAGGCCCTGGCCGACAAGCTGGCCAAGGGCACGCAGGACGCGGTGGACAAGGACTTCGTCACCGGTACGCCCAGCTTCGTGCTCAACGGCGTTCCGCTTTCGGGCACCTATACCTGGGAAGCGCTGAAGCCGCAGATCGAAGCCCGCCTGCACTGATCGGCCACGCACGTTCTTCAATCCGGCTTCAATCCGGCGCGCGGATCGGCTAGCCCTTGTCCCAAGCGCCACTTCCAATTCCGGGAACAGCATCCATGAAACTTACCCGTAGCCGCCTTCTCCTGCTTGCCCTGCCGCTGGCGCTGGGCCTTTCCGCATGCGGCAAGAAGGATGAGGTGGGCGCCGGAGCCGAAACCGCCGCGCCGATCGCGAAGATCGCGCCGCCGACCGGCAAGGCGTGGACCGACGTGATCAGCGCCACGCCCGATGGCGGCTACCTGATGGGCAACCCGCAGGCACCGCTCAAGCTGATCGAGTTCGGCGCGCTGAGCTGTTCGCACTGCGCCGCCTTCTCCAAGGAAGGCTTTCCCAAGCTGAAGGACGAATACATCGCCAGCGGTCGGGTCAGCTATGAACTGCGCCTGTTCATGCTCAACGCGCTCGACGTGCCGGCCGCGCTGCTGGCCACTTGCGGTTCGCCCGAGGCGGTGATCCCGCTGAGCGAACAGTTCTGGGACTGGCAGCCCAACATGTTCACCAACCTGCAGAAGGATGAAGCCCGCTTCAAGGCGCTGGCCGAACAGCCGCCGGCGCAGCGCTTCACCGGCATCGCCCAGCTGGGCGGCATGACCGACTTCTTCGCCGCGCGCGGCATCGCCGCCGATCAGGGCGCCAAGTGCCTGTCCGATACCGCGAAAGCCACCGAACTCGCCAATCGCACCGACAAGGCGACCAAGGACTTCAACGTCACCGGCACGCCCACATTCATCCTGAATGGCAAGAATCTGGAAGTTGCAAGCTGGCAGGAACTGGAACCGCTGCTACAAAAAGCTGGCGCGCGCTAAAGGGGAGCACGCGCGGAAGGGGGGCTAATGGAATTCAGGCGCTTGAAGCTGACCGGCTTCAAGAGCTTTGTGGAACCCGCCGAACTCCGGATCGAACCGGGGTTGACGGGCATTGTCGGCCCCAACGGTTGCGGAAAATCGAACCTGCTGGAAGCGATCCGCTGGGTCATGGGCGAAAGCTCGGCCCGGTCGATGCGCGGCGGCGGCATGGAAGACGTGATCTTCGCGGGCACCACCCAGCGCCCCGCGCGCGCCTTTGCCGAAGTGATGCTGACGGCGACGACCGATCCTTCCGGTCCGTTCGGCGGCGAACTGGAAGTGGTGCGCCGCATCGAACGCGGCGCGGGCAGCGCCTATCGCGTCAACGGCAAGGACGTGCGCGCCAAGGACGTGGCGCTGGTCTTCGCCGATGCCGCCACCGGCGCGCACAGCCCGGCGCTGGTCAGCCAGGGCCGCATCGCGGCGGTGATCGCCGCGCGCCCCGCCGAACGGCGCATGATGCTGGAGGAAGCGGCGGGGATCGCCGGCCTGCACGTCCGCCGGCGCGATGCGGAACAGAAGCTGCGCGCCACCGAAACCAATCTCGAACGGCTGGTGGACCTGCTGGCGGGGCTGGAAGGCCAGATCGCCACGCTGCGCCGGCAGGCACGCGCCGCCGAACGCTACAAGGCGGTAAGCGAACGCATCCGCGTGGCCGAGGCGCGCATGGTCTTTGCCCGCTGGCGCGACGCGGCGGACGCGGCCGACGCGGCGCGGCGGGAAGCGAAGGCCAGCGAGGAGGCCGTCGTCAGCGCGCAGGCCGCCGCGCGCGCGGCCCAGCTGGCGCAACATGCCGCCGCCACCGCGCTGGCCGAAGCGCGCGACGAACTGTTCGATCGCCGGCAGGATGCTTCGGCACACGGCCAGCGCATGGCCGCACTGACCACCCAGCTGGAGGCGGCCGAACAACGGCTGGCCGACCTTGACCGGCAATTGCAGCGGCTGGACGATGATCGCACCCACGCCGATCGCATGACCGAGGACGCGGCCGCGGCGCTGGCCCGGCTCGATGACGACATCGCCGCCGCCGAAGCCGCGCTGGCGGCCGACGAGGAGCGGCGCCCGCGCCTGGCCGCCGCGCTGGACGACGCCGATC
>NZ_RQSI01000010.1:0-133884 GCF_003856955.1 Novosphingobium sp. LASN5T | reverse complement strand
CGGTGGTCATCAGGCCGGACTACGCCAGCTTATTGGGAGCGCTTCATCCGGCCTGATGACCCCCTGCGTCGCGCTTGGACGATACCCTTCAATGAAGCGTCAGGCACGGTGCAGACTGTCCAGATAAGGAAACCAGCTACCCGGACGAGTAGGTCGCCGCTATCGAGCGGTCTGAAAGGATCTTGCATGAAGAATACGATGCACGCCGGCCTTGCCGCAATCGCCGCGCTGGCGCTGCTCCTGCCGACCGGGGCCGCGCTGGCCGCAGCGCCCGGGCGCGGGACCGACGATACGCAGGCCGCCGCCAACATCCGCGCCCTGTTGCAGAACGATCCCGTGGTACCGACCGTCGCGCCGCGCGGCGCGGACGTCACGATCGTGCTGTTCTCCGACTACCAGTGCCCCTACTGCAAGCAGATCCACCCGGTGATCCAGCAACTGCTGCGCGAAGACCGGAAAGTGAAGGTCGTCTATCGCGACTGGCCGATATTCGGGGCGGGATCGGTCGAAGCCGCCCGCACGGCAATCGCCGCGAACTATCAGGGCAGGCACGCTGCGTTCAACGATGCCATGATGCAGACGCCGGGGCGGATTACCTCTCAAGGGGTGCGCGCGGCGGCCGATCGGGCCGGGATCGACTGGAACAGGTTGCAGGGCGACCTTGCGATCCACGCAAAGGATATCGACGCAGCCATCACCCGCACCAATCTCTACGCCACCGTGATGGGCCTCAAGGGTACGCCGGGCATCCTTGTCGGCCCCTATCTGATCCCCGGCGCGGTCGACATCGCGAACCTTCGGCGCGTGGTGGCCAGAGCGCGCGCCAATCCGACGGGCGCCTGACCGGAGCCATGCCGTTCAGCCCCCGTGCCGCCCCAGAAACGCATGGAGCAAGGACGGCCATTGCCCCACCGGCGCGTTTGCGGGGCCAATGCCGAAACCATGCCCGCCCTCCTCGAACAGGTGCGTTTCCACCGGCCGTCCCGCGCCGCGCATGGCATCCAGGAACAACATCGTGTTCTGATAGGGAACGGCCTCGTCATCGAGGGCGTGAACCAGAAACGTCGGCGGCGTATCGGCACCGACGTGCTGCGCGGGTGAGCGCCGGCCGATCAGGGCGAGCTCCGGCGCGGGGCCGAGCAGGGTCTGCGCGGAAAGAGCATGCGTATAGGGCGGCGTCACGGCAATGACCGGATAGATCAGGCCGGCGCAGTTCGGCACCGGGTCCAGCTCGTCCGCAGCATCGCGCGCGGCATAGACCGCTTGCCTTCCACTGGTGATGAGCGAAGCCGCCAGATGCCCGCCGGCCGAAAACCCCACCACGGCGACGGATCGGTCGATGCCGAAGTACGCCGCCCGCGACCGGATGAGGCGCATGGCGCGCTGCGCATCCTGCAGCGGCACGTCCCAGCGATCGGCCCAGCCCTCGCCCGGCAAGCGATAGATCAGGACGAACACGGTGTAACCCAGACCCGTGAACACCCGCGCGACGTCCAGTCCTTCGTTGCGGCTCGACACGAAATTGTATGCGCCGCCCGGGATCGCCAGCAGGGCGCGACCATTGCCTTTCTGCGGACGGAACACCCGCATTTCGGGCCGGATCACCCCGGTAATGAACGTGGGATCGAGCGTGGCGGACTTCGACGGCGCCACCTTCGGCGCGCCGGGCGGCTGCCCTTCCCAAAGCGGCAGTGCAGGCGCCTCCAGCCACGCGGCAGACAACTGGCCCGCACCCTGCGGGATCTTCAGGGCTTCCCTGGCGGCTTGCACCGGCCCGTTCGTCAGCAACATTCCACTCCCCAGCAGCACCTGCCTGCGGTTGATCGGCCATTCCATTCCATTCTCCCGCAACAAGCAGGCCGGAAAGCTTCCGACCATCCGACTCCCGCATACAACCCCGGTCCGCGACAGGCGGGACCGGCGGGCACGCCACCGCCGGCCATCCTGCCACTGCCGACCACGTCCGCCAACCTCCCGGAACCGATGTCATACCGTGAAAATGCACGATTGCGTAATCGATTGCTCTATCCTAGGATCGGTCGCGCGGATTGGCCAGCACGAATTGCCATCAACCAGGGAACGGCAAAATTACGGGGTTTTCAATACGGGTATAAGCGGAAGCGCGCTGCTTCCGACAGGGACACAGGCGCCGTTCGAGAATTTTAGTGTAACGTTTACGCGAGGGCCGATCCTCGCCAAGGCAAGCGAGAGGAATATTTCAGTATGGCGACCATGGTCACCGCAAACGGCAATCGTGGTATGCCTGAGTCCACCTTGTGGACCGCCGCCGACCTGTCCTCCCTCACCCTGACATCCGACAACACCATCCCGGCTTTCGCGCTGGACGAAACCGTGCGCGTGCCCGGCTTCGATCTGTGGGACATGTGGCCGGTCGAGCGGGCCGATGGCTCCCTGCCCCGCTTCGATGGCGCCGCCCTGTGGATGGTGCTGACCGCCCCGGCGGGGGAGGATCCGGACGCGCGCCATGCCATCGCGCGCATCCACCTCGCCAGCGAGAAGGGCGGTTGCTGGACCTTGCACCAGCCGGTGTTTCCCGATGGCTTTACGCCGGGCGACCGGGAATGGTCGGGCTCGGCCGTTCTCGACGAGACGGCCGGGTTGCTCACCGTCTATTTCACCGCCGCCGGGCGGCGCGGCGTCACCCCGCCCAGTCTGGAACAACGGCTGTTCGCGGCGCAATGCGGGTTCGAAGCGCTGGATGGCACGTTTGCGCTATCCGGCTGGTCCGGGCTGACGGAAGTCATCATCGCGGACGGCCGGCACTACAGGGTCGCGGACCAGACGGAAGGGCGGGCGGGAGAAATCCTCGGCTTCCGCGATCCCGGGTTCTTTCGTGATCCGCGCGGCGGCGGAGACTTCCTGTTCTTCACCGGATCGTGCGCACGTTCTTCCTCGCGCTGGACCGGCGTCATCGGCGTCGCCACGGCGAGCGATGGCGAAACCTCCGGCTGGACCCTGCGGGCGCCGGTGCTCAACGCGGCCGGGCTGAACAACGAGCTGGAACGCCCGCACATGCGCGCGGTGGATGGCAAATATTACCTGTTCTGGTCGACACAGGGCAAGGTCTTCGCCGAGGACGGCGCGGCCGCGCCGACCGGTCTTTATGGCGCGGTGGCGCCGACCCCGCTGGGACCGTTCACGCTGCTCAACGGGACGGGGCTGGTTGCGAGCGTACCCGAGCAATGCCCCGCGCAGGAATACAGCTGGTGGGTCATGAACGATCTGCAGGTGATCGGTTTCGCCGATTATCCGGGCATCGGCGACATGGCGTCGATCACCGAGGCCAGCCAGCGCCGAGCCCATTTCGCCGGCTATCCCGCGCCGTTCTTCCGTATCGCGCTAGATGGCGCGACATCGCGGGTGGTCGCCTGAGCGATAGGCTGGGCGATACTGGCCCGTTCAGCTCGATCCGCGCACGATCAACCGCGGCTCGATCTGCTGCGATGTCGTTTCCTCTCCGCCGATGCGCCGCAGCAGGGTTTCGGTCAGAAGCTGCGCGCCGTGGCGCAGTTGCTGGTCGATGGTGCTGAGCGGGGGCGACATATGCTCACCGATCGGCAATCCGTCGTAGCCGATGACCCTGACATCGTCCGGTACCCGCCGCCCCAGATCGCGCAACGCGCGGATCACGCTGATCGCGGTGACATCGGAGCCGGCGACGATCCCGTCGGGCATCTCCGACAAGGTTTCCAGCTTCTGCCTTACATCCGCGTAGGCGGCATCGGGCTCGAAGTGCGTCGGAAGTTCCTGCAACGGCGGCAGACCCGCTTCCAGCACGGCCATGCGGGCGCCATCGATACGTTCGCCAAATTCCGAACCATCCACCGGCCCGGCATAGGCGATGCGCGTGCAACCGCGTTCGACAAGGTGCATGGCCGCCAGCCGCCCGCCCAGCCGGTTGTCCGAACCGATCGAACAGTGATGCTGGCCCGGCGAATGGCCGCCCCACACCACCATCGGGCGATAGCGGCGCGAAACGGTTTCAATGATATGGAACTGGTCCGACTGGCCGACGACGATGATCCCGTCGACCCGGCCGCTCGCGATGAAGCGGTCCATCCAGCGGTCGTTGCGTGGCAGCACGCGCGACAGCAGCATGTCGTATCCGTTCTCGGCGAAGGCATCGGCGAGAAAGCCTGTCATCGTGTTGAAGAACGGGTCCGAAAGGTGCTGCAATGCTTCGTGGCCCAGCGGAACGAGCACGCCGATCGTCATGGTGCGCTGCGTGCGCAGGTTGCGGGCGGCGATGTTGGGCTGGTAGCCGAGCTTTTCGGCGAGCGCGGAAATGCGCTTGCGCGTTTCGTCGCTGACGCGGCCCGACCCCGTGAGCGCGCGCGAGGCCGTGGCCGTCGACACACCGGCCAGTTCGGCAAATTCCTTGAGATTCTTGACGCTGACCATCTGATCCTTCGTGTCTCGGCTCCAAGCCTTCAGGCGCAAGCCCTCGATACCCCGGCGCAACACCTACACGCGGTTGCGCAACCGGCCAATGGCCTGCTCCGCCTCACCGCAGGCTGGCGCGCGCGTCCGCGTCGCTTTCCGCATCCATGCGCGGTGAACCGTCCAGACGCAGCGAGGGAAAATTGGCGGCCGAAACCGCCTGCCATTGCGGCAAGGCCGGCGTATCGGGCGAGCCGGTTGCCGCAAAGGCCAGCAGCGCGCCCGACATCCTGGCAGCCAGATCGAGCGCCTCGTGACCTCCGCCGGTCATCGAGGCGCACTTTCCGGCGTTGCCGAACCAGAAGGGGATATCAAGGCAGTGGAACGCCATCGGCCGTCCATCAAGGATCGGCGTCTGCCACGTGAACCAGAACAGATGAGTCGCTCCAGCCCCGGCAGCGACACGCCGCCGCGCCTGATCGATCACCGCCTGCCGGATCGGGGCCGTGGCGATCCGCGACCACAGGGCGAAAGGCGCCGCATCGGGCGCCGTGCGCCGGAACGCCTCCAGCACAGGTCCTGCGCGCCCGGGCACGAACTTCTCGACCCGGGCGCGCAGGCCTTCGGCATCCAGATCGTTCACGTCGGGATTGTTGATGCCGGTCACGAACTCGTTGAGCGTCGATCCGATGATCAACGGCACCTCGGGCATGGTCCGAGGCATAGCCGGATCGACTGCATCGGGCAGGATCGTCCTGCCATCGACGACCGGGGCAAAGTTCAGCATTTGCGGCAGGCGGCGAACGTCGAGAAACCCATCGAACGGCGGGTTGACCCGGGCGGCCACGCGCGCGGCAGCGGCGCGCAAGGTCGCGTAGGGCATGGCCTGAAGCCGCGCGAGATCACCCTTGCGCACGCCCAGTTCCTGCAACAGGAGCGCGGAAAGCCTGGCACTGCGCTCCGGTGTGTTGAACTGCGCGAAAGAGCCGCTGAAAATGGCGGCCCGGTGAAACAGGCCGCGCGCCGCCGGCATTCCCATCAGCGCGCTCACCTTGGCCCCGCCGCCGGACTGGCCGAACACGGTGACGCGCGCGGGATCGCCCCCGAACTCCGCGATATTGTCCTTCACCCAGCGCAGCGCCGCCACGATGTCCAGCATCCCGGCGTTGGCCGAATCCCGCAGGTCTTCGCTCCATTTGGAAAGATCGAGAAAGCCAAGGACGTTGAGGCGGTGATTGAGCGTGACGACCACGGCTCCGCCGGTGCGCGCAAGATTTTCGCCATCGAAAGCGGGAATGTCATGCCCCGAACCGGCCGCGAAACCGCCGCCGTGAAGCCATACGAGCACCGGGCGGCGCGCGTCGTCGCATCCGGCGGTCCACAAGTTGAGCCGCAGGCAGTCTTCATCCTCCACCGCATCGTTCCAGCGGAAGATGAAGGCTTCCTCATCGTTGAACCGTCCGGTTCCCTTGTCCTGCCGCGCGATCGGGCCGTAGTGCAGCGTGGAGCGAACGCCCTGCCACGGTTTGACCGGCTGCGGCGGCTGGAAGCGGTTTGCCCCGGCGGTGGACGCGGCATAGGGTACGCCCTTGAACATCAGGACGCCGCCCTGGCGATATCCGCGAATGCGTCCGTTGACCGTGCGCGCCGTCACCAGCGCCGGGTCGGTCGTGATCCCGTCGTCGGGAACCATGCCGTTCGTGGCCCTTTCGCCTCTCCCGGCGGCGGAAGCAGCCGCGGGCGCGGAGCCAAGCGCCAGGCCCGCCGCCACCGCGCCCTTGATCAGTCCCCGACGATCGAGTCCCTCGCTGGTGTCATCACGCCGCGCCATGGCTGAGGCTCCCGCCCCCGGAACGGCAGCACCTTCTCCCGCTGGAGCCGGTGCCGCCGCGTCTCGGGTCAGTTGGTATTGAGGCGGAACGTCACGCCGATCGTGCGCGGGCGCGGCCCTGCGAGCAGCGTGGGGCCGTTCGCCGAGGTCGGTCCGCGCAGGTCCGAAAGGTTGTCACCGAACAGGCGCACCTCGTAGCGGTCGAACCGCACGCCGATGCTCGCCTGATAGAGCTCATACGGGTTGATCTCGTTGACCGTGGCATCGCCCAGGCGCGAGCGGCCCACGAACGTCGCAGAGCTCGTCGCAAAGAGCACGGCGCGGCCGATGTCATGCTCGTAGGTCGCGTCCAGACGGAAGTTGTGCGTCGGCGTGTTGAGCAGGCGCAAGCCATTGGCAATCCGCGGATCGGCCCCCGAGAAGGCGGGCAGGACGCGCGTGAACTTGGAATTGTTGACGTTGCCGATGGCGTTCAGCGTAAGCCCCCGCAGCGGGGTGCGCCAGGACAGCTCCATGTCGATACCCTGCGCCTTGCCATCGCCCAGATTGGCGAAGGCGGAGAGGCCGATCGAGGTGTTGAAGGCACTCTGGATGTTCGTGTACTTGATGTCGTAGAGGCTGACGGCGACGTGCAGCGCGCCATCCAGCAGCGATCCCTTGGTCCCCACTTCCAGGTTGCGCAGCTTGTCCGGTGTCAGCGAGATGCTGCTCGGCACGCCATCGGCGATCACCGCGTCGGCCTGCGCCTTCGATTGCAGGATGCCGCTGCGGAAACCGGTGCCCGCGTTGAAGAACAGCATCCAGTTCGGCGATGGATTGATCGCCAGGTTCGCGCGCCAGGTCAGCGCATCGGGCGTAGCCTTGCTGGTCACGCCGACCCCGTTCGAAACCGAATCCGACGAACGGTGATCCTTGAAGTAGCGCAGCCCCACCAGCGGCACGACCTTTCCATCGAACAGCGAGTAGCTCACTTCGGAAAACACGGCCGCGTTTTCGGTCTTGGTGATCGTCCGCCCGTTCAGGGCCAGCGTCGGGAACGTCAGATTGAACGTATAGAGGCTGCGCGCGTTCTGGTAGTACACGCCCGCAACACCCTTGAACGGGCCGGCACCGTTTGTCGCAAGACGCAGTTCGTTGACGAAGCTGCGCGCATCGCCGCCGTTGTTCAACACGCCGATGCCCAGCGGCGCGCCCAGATTGAGCCCCACCTGGAAACCGCCGGGCAGCGACTTCTGGTACGATGTCGCGTTGGTCAGCGTGAAATCGCCGATCTCGCGCTCGATCGTGTTCGAGACGTACCACGCGCGCCGGCGGTCATAGCCGACCACGTCGCCCTGGTACGCGGCATAGGGCGGATCAAGCGAGTTGATCACGTTGAGGTACTTCTGGTCCGTGCTGAAGTACCAGCCCCGCGCGCGCACTGTCGTCAGTTCGTCCGGCTTCCACAGCAGCACCGCCTGGATATCCTTGGAGATGACGTAGTTGGCGTCCTTCTCGCGCGGGGTGCCGGTCGGCGCGCCCGAATAGATGTCGGCCGTGCCCGCGCGGCGGTCATAGCCACCGCTGATGCGCAGCGCGAGCTTGCCCGGCACCAGCGGAACGGAAAAGGCGCCTGCCCCGCGGTAGTTGGGATCGCCCGCCTCGCGCGTGCCCGAAAGCTCCAGCTCGCCCGCGTAGGTGATCTTCTCGAGATCGGGATTCTTGGTGTGGTAGATGATCGTGCCCGCCGACGAGCCAAGCCCGTAAAGGGTGCCCTGCGGCCCGCGCAGGACTTCCACGCGATCGATGTCGAAGTACTGGACCGGCGGCGCCGCCTGGTTGTTCGGCACGCCGAACGGTGTGTCATCGAGGTAGTAGCCGATCAGGCCATCGCCGATCGGGCCGCCGGCGCCCGAGCCGCGGAACGAGAAGATGCGATAGCCGGCACCGATTTCCTGCGCCTGCGATGCGCCGGGGATCAACTGGATCAGGTCCGCCCCGTCACGCACGTTGCGCTGCTTCAGCGTATCGCCGCTGAACGCCTGGATAGCGAGCGGCACCTTGTCGAGCCGGACCGAGCCGGACTTCAGGGCGGTGACAACGATTTCCTCTGCGCTGGCAGTGTCGCTCGCCTTGTCGGCGGCGGTTTCCTGCGCGTGCGCGGGAGCAATCCCGCACGCCGCCCCGCAAGCTGCCATCGCAACAGCGCATAGCAGGCGCGTGTGCAGAGATTGAATATGCTGGTGAGCCTTCATGATACCCTCCCTTGTTTTGCAGTTGAGTAATCGATTACGCATTTGATGTCAAACCATGCACAGAAGCCAAACACCCCTGCGACCGCTATGCCCCGGGCCGGTCTCCACTCCCCTTCAGGAAAGCCGCCCCCAGGGCGAGCTTCCACGAAGCGGTGAACGTCCGGGCCGCGCGGGATGCCGGCGCGATGAAATCGAAACCGTGGTAAGCGCCGGGAACGACCAGCATCTGCGTCGGCACGCCCTGCCGGATCAGCGCCTGCGCATAGGCGATGTCTTCATCGACGAACAAATCGATCGCGCCCACGCCGATGAACGCCGGCGGCAGGCCGGCCAGGTTTTCCACTCTCGCCGGCACTGCGCCGTGCGGCACCGAGGCCATGCCCGCGGGTTGCCCCAGCAGGCTGGTCCAGCCGACAACGTTGCCCGCCTCGTTCCAGCCGATCGTTCCGATGAACGGCGGAACACGCCGGATGCTGCCGGTGCGATCATCGAGCATCGGATAGATCAGCACCTGATAGCACAACGGCACGCTCGCGCGATCGCGCGCGGCAATCGCCAGCATGGCGGCAAGCCCGCCGCCGGCACTTTCGCCCTTGATCGCAATACGATCCCGGTCAACGCCCAGTGCTTCGGCATTGGCATGCAGCCATACCAGGGCCGCATGGCAATCCTCCAGCGGCCCGGGAAACCGCGTCTCGGGTGATAGCCGGTAATCGACTTCCACCACCACGCAATCCAGTTCCTCGGCAAGGGTCTGCGATGCGGGAAAAGTGTCCTCCATCCGGCCGACGATGAAGCCGCCACCGTGGATATGCAGCACCGCCGGTCGCAGCATGCCATCGCGCCGCGCCCCGATCACCGCGACGCCGACATCCGGCTGGCCTTGCGCACCGGGCACCCGCCGAAGCTCGACCGCCGGCGCGGGCGACGGCAGCGCGGCGGGTGGGGGCGGCGCTTTCGCCCGCATTCCAAGGATCGCCTTGTGATCGAGCGGATCGGGCAAAGGGCGGGAAAGGATCAGCTTCGCGCCTTCGCGAAGTTCCGGATCGACCATGGTCAATCCGTCCGAATCGGCGCTCGCGATCGCGGGGCTCGCTCCCGCGCGGCCAACTCCAGCCGCCAATATCGCCGGTGCGGCTGTCGCTCCCAGCGCGGCGATGCCGAACGTTCGTCGCGTAAAACCCACCTGCAATCCTCTCGGCCATTCGCTCCTTCAAGCGGGAGCGCACTCTGCGTAATCGATTTCTTACACCTTGCGACGGATAATGCAATCGATTACGCAGGCTTTCGTCATCACGGCGCGGCCGGCAGAAAGCCGTCCCACGAATTGAACGAACGCGCAGGAGAGGATCGAGCGCATGACCAGACCGGCAAAGGGTGCAAGCAGGATGCTGCGCGCGATAGTGGCGCTGCTGGCTTTCCTTCAGGGTTCGCCCTCGATTCACGCGCAAGACACGCCGCCGCCGCAAGTCCGTGTCGAGGACGACGGAACGGTCCACGTTCCCGCGATGACGGTGCCGGTATCGGCGATGCTTAGCCCGGAAGCGAAGCGCTATGTCGCCGATCACCTGAAGGCGATGCAGAACCCGCAACAGGTGCGCCAGAACAATGGCGTCCCGGTGTTCATGGAGCCTTATCTCGCCGAAGCGAAATCCACTTTCGCCTATGCCATGACCGAACGCAGGCTCGGCGGTGTCCGCGTGTTCGACTATGCGCCCAAGGCCGGCATTGCCCCGAAGAACGCGCGCCGCGTGCTGATAAACCTGCACGGCGGCGGCTTCATGGGCTGCTTTCCCGCATGTGCCGAACTCGAATCGATTCCGGTGGCGGCACTCGGACACGTGCGCGTGGTTTCCGTCGATTACCGCCAGGGACCGGCCTACCGGTTCCCCGCTGCCAGCGAGGACGTGGCGCTGGTCTATCGCGAACTGCTGAAGAGCTATCCCGCCGCAAACATCGGCATCTACGGTTGCTCCGCCGGTGGCATGCTGACGGGCATGGCGACGGCCTGGTTCCAGAAGCATGACCTGCCAAGGCCAGGGGCCGTCGGCATCTTCTGCGCCGGCCTCACCACCTCGGCCAACGGCTTCGGCGGCGATGCGGACTATATGACGGCCGCTGTCGGCGAAGCTCGCCCGGCCCCCAAATGGCCCCCCAGCGCCGATGCGCCATGGACCTCCCTGCCCTACTTCGCGGGCGCCGATCCCAGGGATCCGCTCGTGTCCCCCGGATCGTCCGACGAAGTGCTGCGGCAGTTTCCGCCGACGCTGATCATCACCGCGACGCGCGGATTCGAGCTGAGCTCCGCCGTCAGGACGCACAGCCGCATGGTGGCTCTGGGCGTGGATGCGGACCTTCACGTCTGGGAAGGCCTGTTCCACGGCTTCTTCTACAAGCCGAACATGCCGGAATCACGGGAAGCCTATGACGTGATCCTCAAGTTCTTCGACAAGCATCTCGGGCAATAGCGGCCCGTGATCAGGCCGGCGCGCCAAACGCGGCGTGCAGGCTCGATTTCCAGGCCTGCGTGAACTCGCGGGAAACGCGGGCTTGCGGCACCACGAAATCGAAAGCGTGGAAGGCGCCGGGCGTGACGTGAACGCGCGTCGGCACCCCGGCCGCGATCAACCGTCGCGCGAAATCGAGATCTTCCTCGACGAACAGGTCCAGCGCGCCCACGCCGATGAAGGAGGAGGCCAGCCCCTCCACGTCGGCAACGCGCGCCGGGACGCTGTTTTCAGGCACTTTGGCCAATCCTGCGGGAACGCCGAGAAAGCAGGACCACCCGAACCGGTTCGCCTGAGCCGACCAGCCGACCGTGCCAATATGTGGCGGCGCGGTTCGCGTCGATCCCGTGCGGTCATCGAGCATCGGATAGAGCATGACGAGGTGGCGGACCCGCACCTTGCCGCGATCGCGCGCCATAAGCCCGACCAGCGCGGCAAGCCCTCCGCCCGCGCTTTCCCCCATCACGGCGATCCGTGCGGGATCGATGCCGAGTGGTCCGGCATTCGCCGCCATCCATTCGAGCGCGGCATAGTTATCGAGCACGGGGCCGGGGAACGGCGTTTCGGGAGCCAGGCGATAATCGACGTTGACCACCACCGCATCGAATTCCGCCGACAGGGTCTGGCAGAACGCGGTCATGTTCCTCGCGCGGCCAGAGATCATGCCACCGCCATGGATGTGGAGAATGGCCGGACGGCCCGATGTGGAAGGCTTTGCGCCGATGACCTCGACCGCGACATCAGGCGCCCCGGCCAGGCCAGGGATCGTCTGCAACGCCACGGAGGGCGCGGGCGCATCGAGGAGGGGCGGGGGAGCCCACGAGGCCCGCATCGCCGGCAGCGTCTCTCGCGTGGGTGGTGGGAACGTCTGGCGCAACATCCCGCGCGCCGCTTCGCGGAGCTCGGGATCGAACAGCCGCAAAGGGTCTGCCGCCTCCTGGGCCAGTGCGCGCGCCCAGCCTAAGCCAGATGCGCCAAGGCCAGGCCACACGGCAAGACCCGTCCCCAGACAGGCCGCGCCGAAAAACAGATCTCTGCGGTTGAACTGCAAGCACGCCTCCCACGCCAGAACCGCTCGATAGCACAGCAGGTTTGGAACTCGAAGCAGGCGCGGCCATGACAGGGCTGCGATGGGCATGGACCTTGCCAGCGTCAGGACTAATTACCGGCGCGGTCCAGGCGTCGCGATCTGGTTTTGATAATTTGACAAAAATATCTTTTCGTCACATTTCTTGTTCGGGTCGCAACACGGCGGCGCGGGAGAGATGGATGGTCGACGATAGCGCGCTCGCTGCAAGCCGGGCGATTACCGGGGCAACGCAGGGCGGAGACGACGAGAAAGTCGCCGAACGGCTCAGGGCCTTTCTGAACCGGCAGGCGGCGCTCGGTGGAAACATCGGCGCGATCCGGATCGACGCTGGGCGCCGTTCGGCCGGCGCCTCCAGCGGGACGATCCTTTTCGACGCCGACATTGCGGGCGAAAACCAGCTGCCGCTGCGGCTCGTGTTCCGTTACGATCTTGGTGGCGCGTTCTTCAGCCAATATTCGCTGCCGCCCCAATTCTCGATCATGCAGGGCCTGCACGCGCGCGGGCTTCCGGTTCCGAAAGCGCTGTGGCTCGACGCCGATGGCGCGGTGAACGGCAAGCCCGGACTGTTCATGGAACGGATCGAGGGGATCGCGCCAAGCACCATGCCGTTCAACGAAGGCCCCTACATGGCCGTGGACGCGGCCGGTCGGCACGCCATGCTGCTCGAAGCGGCGCGGACGCTCGCGCTGATACACGCGACCTCTCCCGGTGGTCTCGCCGACGGGCATTTCGCGCAGCGCGGGGGCGATGGTCACTATCTCGATCGCGAGATCGGCTGGACACTGACCGAGCTGCGGCGAACGATTCCGCCCGCCGCGCAGGATGCAAAGGCGGATTTCTACCGCGACATTCGCCAGACGCTGGAGACGGTCGCCGACTGGCTGACAGCGCAGGCGCCGCGCCACCGCGCCCCCGAACTGGCGCACGGCGACGCGAACATATCGAACTTCATGTACGGCGAAGACGGCAAGGTTGTGGCCCTGCTCGATTGGGAACTGGCGCACCATGGCGTCGGGGAAGCAGACCTTGCCTACCAGATTGCCGGGATCGCTCATTTCGCGCTGCTCGCGCCGCCCGTCGATGGCATTCCGACGCCCGACGAGATGATCGCGGCCTACCTGCAGGCGCGCGGGAAGCTCGACGACTGGGCGTTCGCACAGGTGCTGGGCGAATGGCGCCTGGCGGTCTTCGCCTCGATGGGCATGAGCCGCCTGCCCCCCGAACTCGAAGACGTCGAACGCACCTATTGGACCGCGACACGCAAGCGCCTCGCGGCGCTGGTTCCGGGGATCGGTGCATGATTCCCGCCGAGGATATCATCGTCCTGCCGGTCGAGGACGAGTGGCCGCACGCCCCCGAACCCGACGCGCATTGGCAGGAAAGCGTGGTTCTCTGCTTTCAGGACATCGAGCAGGGATTGGGCGGCTTCATCCGGATCGGCCACCACCCCAACCTGGGGACGGGCAATTGCACGTTCGGCGTCGTGGGGCCGGGCGTCGGCTACAATCGTTCGCGGATCGACGTGCCGATGCGCGAGGGCGACCGCTTCGCGAACGGCTTTGCGATCGACGGATTTCTGACCGCGACCTTCGACAGCGCGACCAATCGCTGGACCGCCAAGGATGACGATTGCGCGCTCGACCTGCATGTCGAAAATCTTCATCCGCATTATGACGCCTGGGCCTTGTCCGGCCTGACCGGCGGCTTCCGCGAAAAGTTCGCGGCGATGCACACCGAGGTCGCAGGGCGGGTTCATGGAACCATGCGGATCGGTGACCGGACATGGACGGTCGACGGCTTCGGGCACCGCGATCACAGCTGGGGGGTGCGCAAGCACGACGATCCCGAGGCCGCGCTCGCCACCTTCTTCTGGCTCGTCGGTTCGTTCGGACCCGACCTGATCTTTAGCATGAGCGAGTCGATCACCTTTTCAGGCAGACGCAACCGCACCGGCTTCGTGATCCGGGAGGGCGAACTCGCCCGCCCCCTGACGCTGGATGCGCGCTTCGGGGTGACGCTCGACGGCATAACGATGCGCGATGCGCGCGTGACCTTCGACGCCGCCACGCTCGGCACGCACACGATCGACCTCGAAGGTTTCGGCAATGTCGTCCTCGGCATGGGCGGCCGCTATCTTGAGGTGGGCATGCCGGCGCGGGGGCACTGGAACGGTCGCACCGGCGGGGTTCACCTCAGCACCATGTTCAATGCACGCGGCGGGACCGGCCAGCCGCCGATGCTGTTCGGCACCTCGTCCGCCAACGGGCTTTACCGCGAGCAGGCCTTTCAGGAGGTCCGGAAACGCTAGCGCGCGGAGAGATTGCGCTTTGGGGATAACCGCTCTCCGAGGTCGGCGACAGAGGACTCAAGGATCGAAAATCGCTTTTCGACAACGGCATTCGTTCATTTGTCGAGCGCAGGCATGCTGGTCGAGCCAGCATCGCCATTGACCAGAATCTCCACCACTGAAATGCTTTAGGGATGAAGCTGCGACCATTGCGAGCAATCGCCCTAGCCTTTTCAGGCATCTCCCTTCTCCATGCGGTAGCGAGCCGAGCCGCACCACCCCCGCACGACGCCGTCTATTCCGATGCAACCGTCATCGATGGAACCGGCGCACCGGCGCGGACGCATCAGGACATCATCGTCTCGGACGAACGCATCGTCGCGATCGTCCCGCATGGTAGCGCGACCGGGCGGGACGGACCCGGCGCGCGACGTGTTGATCTATCCGGCCTTTTCGTCATCCCTGGCCTGATCGACAGTCACGTGCACATGGCAACGCCGCCCGAGCCAGTCAGGGCGCGCGCGCGACTGCGGCGCGATCTTTTTGGCGGCGTGACCGCAGTGCGCGACATGGCCGACGACATCAGGCTGGTCGGCGAACTGGCACGCGAGGCACGCTTCGGAGAAATTCCAGCGCCTGACATCGCCTATGTCGCCGTGTTTGCCGGACGCCCCTTCTTCGCCGACCCCCGCGTCGGCTCGGTGAGCAAGGGCTATGCGCCGGGAACCGCGCCGTGGATGCAGGCGATCGACGAGCAGACCAACATCGTGCACGCCATCAGCATGGCACGCGGCACCGGCGCCGCGGCGATCAAAATCTACGCCGACCTGCCGTCCGACCTGATCGCCGCGATCACGCATGAAGCGCATCGCCAGCACATGCTCGTGTGGGCGCATAGCGCGGTCTTCCCCACCCGCCCGGCCGATGTCATCGACGCGGGCGTCGATTCCGTGAGCCATGTCTGCTACCTCGCCTATCAGGCCGAGCCGGTCATGCTGTCCTCCTATGAGGATCACACACCGGTCCACGAAAACCTTCTAAAGCAACCCGATGACCCGGTCATGGCTGGTCTGTTCGCCGATATGGTGCGCCGCGGGACGATCCTCGATGCGACCGGCAGCCTGTTCGTGCGCTATGACAAGGAGCGGGCGGCCCATCCGGAACGCAAGGCGCTGCGCTGCACCGGCCCGACCACGACACGTCTGACGCGACAGGCATGGCACGCTGGCGTACCGATCTCCGCCGGCACGGATTCGGTAGCGGGTGCCGGAAGCCAGTGGCCCGATGTCTTCCCCGAGATCGAGTTCCTCGTCCGCGATGTGGGCATGCCTCCGCTTGCTGCGATCCATTCGGCCACCGCCGTCGGCGCGCGGGCGATGGGACAGGGACAGGACATGGGCACGCTCGAACCAGGAAAGCTCGCGAACTTCGTCGTGCTGTCTGCCGATCCCCTCGCCGACATCGGCAATATCCGCAGCGTGCAGATGACGGTAAAGCGCGGTCACGAATACCGCCGGGCAGACTATCGCCCGGTAACGGCCGACGAGATGGGTAACGACAATGACGACTGACAGGCGCACCTTTCTGGGCGCGGCATCGGGAACCGCAGCGGTCGCCGCGCTGGGCGTTGCGGGCAAGGCGAGCGCGCAAGGACATACAATGCTCATCGTCAATGCGCTCGGCGGGATGGACGATCCCAACCATCCTCACGGCAATCTCGTCCCTGACCTCTCGCCGCGCGTGCTGGCCGAAGCGCACGCGTCGGGCCTGACGGCGATCAACGTTACGCTGGGTTATGTCTCGGGCGAGGAGGATCCCTTCGAACTTTCGGTGCGCGATATCGCCGCGACCGATGCGCTGGTTCGCAAGCACGCGCGCGATGTACTCAAGGTCCATACCGCATCGGACATCCGCCGCGCCGCGCAGGAACGACGCATCGGGCTGATCTACGGCTTCCAGAACGGCGCGATGATGGGCAAGGACCCATCGCGCGTGGATATTTTCGCCGGGCTTGGCGTGCGCGTATTCCAGTTGACCTATAACCCCGCCAACCTGCTCGGCGACGGATCGATGGCGCCGGAGAACCGCGGCATCACCGCGCTCGGCCGCGAAGTGATCGCGCGATGCAACGCAAACCGGGTAATGGTCGACCTGTCGCACAGCGGCGAACAGACCTGCCTCGATGCCGCGCTGGCCTCGTCCCAGCCGATCTCGATCAATCACACCGGATGCCGTGCGCTGACCGACCTGCCGCGCAACAAGACGGACGCAGAGCTTCGTCTGGTCGCAGAGCGTGGCGGCTTTGTCGGCATCTATTTCATGCCCTTCCTCAATCCCACCGGACACGCCCGCGCTGCCGATGTCGTCGCGCATCTCGACCATGCCGTGAATGTCTGCGGCGAGGATCACGTTGGCATCGGAACCGACGGATCGGTCACGCAGATCGACGACCTCGTTGCCTATCAGGCCGCGCTCGCCAAGGAGATCGCGGAGCGTCAGGCAGCCGGGATCAGCGCGGCGGGAGAGCGGGCGGACACCTATCCCTTCGTCGTCGACTTGCGCGGGCCGCAACAGTTCCACGACCTGATTGCCTTGCTGAAGGGCAAGGGCTGGACCCAGGCGCGGATCGAGAAGATCATGGGGCTGAACTTCGTGCGTTATGCCGAAGCCGTATGGGGCGCGTGACCGGGTGAAGCTGATCGATCGCGAAGAAGTCGCGCGCCGACTCGACCATGTCACCTGCATCGCGCTGGTGCGCGAAGCGATGATCGCTCTGGCCGAAGGGCGCACGCGGCAGCTTTTGCGCGGGATCATCGATCTGGGCAAAGGCGACATGTTCGGGGTAATGCCCGGCGCGATGGACGGTGCCGGCTTCGGCGTCAAAGTGGTCAGCATATTCCCCAACGCGCCGGGCGGCCGCTCGCACCAGGGCGTGATCGTCATCTTCGACCGCACAACCGGTGCCCCGACGGCGGTGATTGAAGGCGGCGAAGTGACTGCCATCCGCACCGGATGCGCATCGGCCGTCGCGACCGACGCCCTGGCGAATAGGGACGCGCACCAACTGGCCGTGCTGGGTACCGGCGAGCAGGCGTGGCAGCACATTGCCGCGATCCGCCATGTTCGCGCGCTCTCGCGGGTCACGATCTGGGGGCGCGACCCGGCCAGGTCGGCGGCGCTTGCCTGCCGCGTGGAACGCGAGCTGCAACTGTGCGCGCGTAGCGCACCGGACGTTCCCGCCGCGGTCGCACAGGCCGACATCATCTGCACGGTCACCGCGGCCGACGTGCCCATACTGTTTTCGCGCGACATCCCCGACGGCGCGCATGTCAACGTGGTAGGCTCCAGCCGGCTAGGTCCGGCCGAGATCGATAACGCACTGGTCGCCCGTGCCCGGTTCTTCCCCGACCACCGCGAAGGCGTTCTTGCCCAGGGCGCCGAGTTCCTGAACGCCCGTGAGGCAGGACTTGTCACGGACGATCATGTCTTGGCGGAGATCGGGCATGTCCTCAATGGCGACACGCCAGGGCGCCTGGGCCAGGCGGACGTCACGATCTACAAGTCGCTCGGCTCGATCGTACAGGACCTTGCCTGCGCAGCCTATCTCGCAGGTGTGTGAGCACACCCGCTCTCATTCCGGCCGATGGCGATCGGACGAACTTTGCGGCCATTCGCAGCGCAGGAAAGGTTCGGGCAAAGCCGTCATGAGTTCATGATCTTCCGGTACCGCACTGGGCAAAGTTCGTCGATTACATCGGTGGCTCAGAAGATCGGGGGGGGGGGGGGTCGGGCACACGCTGCTGGAACGGATGAAGAGTCGGCATATTTTGCCAAGCCGATCATGTCGGATAGCTGCCGCAACGGCCACGCCGGAATGCGCGCGCGGTCTAACCTCCCACAATGGTGTGCGAGCGTGCGAAGAAGATGGGCGAGCGCGGAAGGTCGATAAAGCGCTGCTCGTCCTCGAACAGTTCGCGATTGGCGGTACGCCGCGCCGGGTCGTGGCCACTGCCGAGCAGATCGGCCTCGCTGTTCCAGCCGAGTTCGGCGACGCCATCGAAGGGCTGATCGGCCAGCCTTCCCTTGAGCAGGCCCCCGAGCACGGGATCATCGAGCCGGTGATGCTGGCGGTAAAGCGCCAGGCCGATGGTCGGCGCATGCCGCGCGACGAGCGGCGCGTGCGTTTCCAGCCAGTAGGTCTGGAATTCTTCGAGACTGAGCGACGGCAGCCGATGAAGGCAGAACAGCATCCGGATCATGGAACGACCTTATCGCGCCTTGTAGGCGATTGGCAGACGCTTCAGCCCGCTGACGAAATTGGAAGCGACCCAGGCCGGATCACCAGCGAGTTCGATCGCATCGACGCGCGCCAGCAATTCCTCGAAGAAGATGCGGATTTCCATCTTGGCAAGATGCTGGCCGAGGCAGAGGTGCGGACCATAGCCGAACCCGAGGTGACGATTCGGCGGGCGCGAGAGGTCGAAACGGAACGGGTCGGGAAAGGCTTCGGCATCGCGATTGGCCGAGGGATAGCACATCATCAGATGCTCGCCCGCCCTGATCGTCTTTCCGCGCAGCTCATAATCCTCGACCGCGGTGCGGAAGAAGTGCTTCACCGGTGTTACCCAGCGCACCATCTCATCGACCCCGCCCGCGGCAAGGATCGCGGGATCGGCGCGCAGCCGCTCCATCTCCGGCGGGTTCTGCAGCAGCGCGAGCAGCCCGCCCGCGATCGTCGAACTGGTCGTATCGTGCCCGGCGGTTGCGATGATGATGTAGTAGGACATCAGTTCGAGCGTGCCGATTGGCTGCCCGTCGACCGTCGCGGTCGCAAGCAGCGTAGCGATATCGTCGGACGGATCGCGGCGCCGCGCCTCGGTCAGCTCGGCGAAATAGTCGCTGAAACCCTTGATCGTCGCCGCCAGATCGGGCTTGGGGCCTTTGCGGATGTCAGGATCGTCGGGGCCGAAGATATCGCGCGTCAGGACGAGCATCCGCGCCTCGTCCTCGGCCGGCACGCCCAGGATTCGCATGATGACACGGAGCGGATACCAGACCGCGACATCGTCGACGAATTCGCAGGTTCCGCCACGCTCCAGCATCTGGCCGACGAACTGCCGCGCCAGGGCACGCAGATCCTCTTCGAGCGCCTTCAGCCGCGCCGGCATGAACCACGCCTGCGTCAGCTTGCGGTGCACCATGTGATCGCGGCCGTCCATATGGACGATGTCGCGCAGCATCAGCGCGCTGCCGCCGGTCAGCTTGCGCACCTGTTGCTCGACCGAGACCGGCCGCAACATCATCCGCGGTGCGTTCAGGAATTGCGCGGCGTTCCGCTCCACGTCCTGAATATCCGCGAACCGGGTGACGCTCCAGAACGGTCGATAGTCCGAAGGCTCGGTCCAGTGGACCGGGTCCTCGTCTCGCAGCCGGGCGAAGAGACGGTCATAGGCATCGGGATCGGCATAGGTCGCGGGTGCGACGATCGCGTCGTCGTCGATAGGCGGCGCGATCATCACCATCAGAAATTGAACCCCACGCGCACGCCATAGGTCGCGGGCGGCGCGGCGCGCGCGTTGCGGACGATCCCGCTGATCGGCAGGCCGCTGTCGAAGTATTTCTCGTTGGTGATGTTCGCGGCGTACAGGGAAACCAGCCAGCGGTCATCGGGCGCTGTATAGGTCAGGCTGGCGTCGACGAGTTGCATGCTGCGCGCCGTCGCCCCGCCCGTGCCCGTCAGATTCTCGGCGTCGAAATAGTACCCGGCGTTGTGCGATGCATCGACCGACAGCTTCAGTTCGCCATCACCGATCGGATATTTGACGTCCGCGCCCAGCGAGACGACGAACTTCGGCGCCCCCGCCAGCCGGTTGCCCTTGATGAACAGCACCCCGGCCCCGCCCGCCGACTCCACGTCGCGATCATAGCTGGTGTCGAGGACCAGGCCGTTCGAGCGCAGGGTGAACATCGGCGAGACCCGCCACAGCAGATCATATTGCGCGCCGGTGATCTTGGCCCCGGTTCCGTTGACCAGGATGTTCGATCCGCTCGCGGAGTCCGTATAGGCAATGTGGATATTGCCATAGTTGTAGTGGAACGCGCCGATGTTGAGGCGCGCATCGGGCGACAAGCGGATCTTTGCCCCGCCTTCGAACGAGGTGATCGTCTCGGGCTTCACACCGGGGCTGAGCAGATTGGTGTTCGAGAGGGTCGCGCCCTTGAACCCGGTGGAGACGCCCGCATAGAGCAGAATGCTGCCGGTGTCGTACTGGATGCGGCCGGTATAGGTGAACTTCGATCCTTTCAGCTCCTGTCGGCCCTGGTTGGGGATACCGAAGACGTTTCTGGGATCGGCAAGCGACAGAAAATCGGTGTTGGTATATTTTTCGTCCGTGTAGCGCCCGCCCGCCGTTATGCTCAGCTTGTCGGTTATCGGCACGGTGATCTGGCCGTAGCCGGCAATGGACCTGTTCTGCCAGCGATTGTCGGCGGTCAGCGCCGATAGCGGCGGCAGGTCGCCGGTGAGCAACACATCGCCGGCAGCGTCGAGGTAGAGCATGCCGGCGATCCACTGAACGGGCGAATTCACCGAAGCGACCTGCAGTTCCTGTTGCCAGGTGCGCGACGGAAAATCCCCGGTGAAGCCGACGGAGCCGCCTTGAAAGCCCGCCGGATAGCTCTTCGGGTCCGCGAACAGAATCTCGGTCGCCGATAACGACTTCGCCGTCTGGTATGCCGTCAACGAGCTTATTTCGACCGACCCGAGATCGAGCGTGGCTTTCGCCGAATAGGTTTCGGCATTGAGCTGAACGAAGGAGCCCGCCGGCCCCGGCCGCAATATGCCGCGGGTCGATCCGTTGGCCTCGTTTTCGTAAGTCGCGCCATGTTCACCGCTGAAGCGCAAATTCGCCGCCGCGGCGAACGCGTCGGCGGGCGAAACGCCGAAGCTCTGCAGAAAGCCGGCATAGTAAAGCTGCGATCCGTTGAGGCCCGTACCCAGCACGTTGAGGTCGAGCCCGACCGCCTGATAGCCCTGACCCGACCGATCGTCGGATTCGAAATGTTGCGCGCGGAGCACGAGGTTGAACTGCTCCGATGGCTTGAAGACAAGAACCGCGCCAATCGACTTGGAATCGCGATCGTAAAAGTCGGCGTTGCTCGTCCCGGCGCCCGAAGCGTTGAGATTCTTGATGTACCCGTCGCGCTTGCGGATCGACCCGTTGACGGAGAAGGCGAACATCTCGCCAAGCCCGCCCGAAACGATCCCCGACGCCTCGCGATTGTTGTAATTGCCGTACCCCGCGCGGAAGCGGCCCGAAATGGGGTCGCCCGGCCGTGGCGTCTTGGTCGTCACGACGATCGCGCCGCCGGTCGCATTGCGGCCATAGAGCGCACCCTGCGGCCCTTCGAGCACCTGGACCTGCTCGACATTGTCGAGGTCGAAAGCGGCGCTTGTCAGGGTCGCGATATAGACCCCGTCGACATAGGTTGCGACGCTGGCCGCCTGCCCCGCTCCGGTGACGGTGGAGCCGACGCCGCGGATGAACGGCGTGACGTTGCTCGCCTGATTCTGGACCGTCAGCGACGGCGTCAGCTTGGGCAGGTCCTGCAGGGTGGAAACGTTGCGCGCCTCGAGCACTTCGGGCTCGACCGCGGTCACCACGACCGGAACCTTCTGGAGACTTTCGGACCGGCGTTGCGCGGTTACGACGATATCGGCCAGTCCTCCGCTGCCGGCGGTCACACCGTCTTCCGCGGCCGACGCGCCGGCTTCCTCCGCCCAAGCCGGCGAAAGGTTCATCGTGGCGATGGCGACACTGGCCATCAGAACAGCCTTACGCATCTTCGTCTCCCTCCAGATCGTGAAGCTTTTCGCTTCATCTTTCCGCTTGCCAGTCCGAGCCGCTGTAGCTCATACCCCGACACGACAAAAATAGATATTCGTCGTATTTTATTCTGTCAACATGCATCTTAAATGCTCATTTAAACGGGCGATTTCGCAGGTTTCCGGCGAATTGGAGGGAGAGGGAATTGGCAAGCAACGCCCCGATTCGGACCCAGACGACAAGCTTCTGCCGGCTCTGCGAGGCCTTCTGCGGGACGGTGGTGACGGTCGAGGACGGCCGCCCGGTCAAGCTGACACCCGATCGCGACAATCCGCACACGCAGGGGCATATCTGCGTAAAAGGCGCAGCGATCATCGACATAGCCAACGATCCCGACCGCGTGCTGCGGCCGCTGAAACGTGTCGGCGGCCCCGGCGAATTTGCCGAGATTTCGTGGGATCAGGCGCTCGACGATATTGCGACGCGGCTGAAGGCGATCATCGCCACGCACGGGCCTCAGGCGGTCGCGACCTATTTCGGCAATCCCGGCGCCTTTTCGACCGACACGTTCATGTCGAGCCAATGGTTCCTTGCAAGGATCGGCAGCAGCAAGTTCTACGCGGCAGGGTCACAGGACAGCACTTCGCGCCACCTCGCGAGCTGGATTCTCTATGGCGTCGCCTTTCGCAACGCGATCCCGGACCTGCCGAATTGCGATTTCCTGATCATAACGGGCGCCAACCCTCTGGTATCGCACGGCGGCCTGCTCACCGCGCCGCGGATGCGCCACGATCTGGACGCCATTGCCGAGCGCGGCCGGGTGATCGTGATCGATCCGCGCCGGACCGAAACCGCGAAGCGGTACGAGCATATCGCGATCCAGCCCGATGCCGACGCATGGCTTCACGCAGCGATGCTCAAGGTCATGATCGGCGCAGGCGCGGTCGACGACGCCTTCCTTGCCGCGCGTTGCACCGGCTGGGACGATCTGCGCACGGCCGTCACCCAGGTCGATCTCGACGAGGCCGCGACCGCCACCGGCATCCGGCGCGACACCATCGAACGCCTTGCGCTCGATTTTGCAGCCGCGCCGCGCGCCGCGATGTACGGCCGGGTCGGCCTGTGCCGCGGCCGTTTCTCGACGATCGCCAACCTGCTGCTCGATGCGATCAACATCGCGGGCGGCAAGTTCGGCAAGCCGGGCGGGTCAACCTTCGGCGCCTTTCCGCTTGCCGAGGGCGCCGAACCGCTTTCGGGCTATGGCGAGCACCGCACGCGGATCGGCAACCTGCCGGTCGTTGCGGGGCTGATGCCCGCCGCCGCGCTGCCCGACGACATATTGCAACCGGGCGAGGGCCAGGTTCGCGCCATGATGGTCATCGCCGGCAACCCGGTGCTGTCCGCGCCGGGGGGCGAACGGCTCGAACGGGCACTCGAATCGCTCGATCTCCTGTTCTCGGTCGATCTCTATGTGACCGAGACGAACCGTTTCGCGCACTATATCCTGCCCGCGGCCACCTTCCTCGAAAAGGACGACATCCCGCTGATCGGGCTGTCGCACATGGTGCGGCCCTATCTCCAGTACGCCCGCGCGGCCGTGCCGCCGATGGGCGAGGCGCGCGAGGAACTGGCGATTTTCAGCGATCTCGCCGCGCGCATGGGGCTCGGTTCGATCGCGCCGACCCCGGGCCTGCGCTGGCTGGAGCGGCAGGGCATGGCGATCACCCCGCTGACGCTGGTTGAGCTTGCGCTCCGGCATGGCCCACTCGGCAAACGGCGCGGGAACGAAGCGCTCGGTTTCGCAAAGCTTGCGGATATGCCGCACGGAACGATGCTCGACCTGCCCCTCACCTATGGCGGCTGGGCCGACCATGTCGCTACCGACGATCGCAAGATCCGTCTCTGGCATCCGATCGTCGCCGACGAATTCGCGCGCTTCGCCGCTCAGCAGGCCGCGACAACCGACGGCGGAGAGCTGAAGCTTTTCAGCCAGCGCAAGCTCAAGTCGATGAACAGCTGGATGCACAATCCCGAAAAGCTGGCGCGTTCGCAGGGGCCGGCGCTGCTCGTCCACCCTGCCGACGCCGCCCGATACGGCCTCAGCGATGGTGGCCGGGCCAGTGTGGCGAACGCACATGGCGCCGTCGAAGTCGCGGTTGAAGTGACCGAAGACGTGATCGAGGGCGCGGTCTGCTATCCGCATGGATGGGGGCACAATGGCGGCTGGCGCCATGCCAACACCCTGCCCGGCGCGAACATCAGCCTGTTGCTCGGGCTCGGGCCGGAGGCGGTCGAGCGCGTTTCGGGAACGACGTTTATCGACGGCATTCCGGTGACGGTCACGCCGATCGCGGCCTGATCAGCGCGCCATCACCGCCGGCGCCAGAAAGTCGCGGACCAGCGCGTCCATGCTGGCGCGATCGTCGAGATCCTCGGCGGGGCGCTGAAGCAGCGCGCGATAGACGAAGCTCAGCCACCATTCGATCCGCTGGACCGAAATATCGGTGCGTCCCCGTCCCGTCGCCGCGATCCGTTCGATCACCGGCGCCCAATAGTCGTGCATCATCCGCTCGATGACCTGCGAGTGCTCGGCAAGCTCGTTGACATAGCCCATAGAGCCTTCCTCGAAGAGGCCTTCGAAGATCGGCATGGCGCGTGCCGCATCGACGAGCGCCAGCACCGCAGCCGACAGCAGCGCCTCCCCTTCCAGATCGTCCGGAATGTTGTTCTTCGCGCGCTCGTTCACCAGCGCACCTTCGCGCAGCAGCACCGCCGTCGCGAGTTGCTGCTTGTTCGGGAAGTAATTGTAGATCGTCTGGCGCGTGATCCCCGAACCCTTGGCCACGGCTTCCATCCGCAACCGCTTGTACCCGACCTTCGCGATCACCTGATTCGCGGCGTCCAATATGCGGGCCTGCGTCCGGCGCGCGACGTCAGTTTCAAGTTCCGTATCCATCATCCAACCCGCAGAAACTCTCAAAATTTGACGAAATTTATTTTTTGTCGCATTCATCCCGCATAACGACATACCGGGAGAATTGTCATGTACGGATTCGACCTCGTCATCAAGAACGGGACGATCATCGACGGCACGCGCTTTCCGCGCTTCAGGTCCGACATCGGAATCAAGGACGGGAAAATCGCGCGGATCGGGTACATTGCGAATCCCGGCAGCGCGCGCGTCGTCGACGCCAACGGGCTGATCGTCGCCCCCGGCCATATCGACACCCACACCCATTATGACGCGCAGATCTTCTGGGACCCGGCCTGCTCGAACGCCGGGGAGAACGGCATCACCACCGTCGTTACCGGCAATTGCGGCTTCGGCTTCGCCCCCGTCCACACGAAGGATCGCGAACGCGCGATGCTCATGATGGAAACCACCGAGCAGGTTCCCGCGATCCAGATGCAAACCGCCCTCCCCTGGTCATGGGAAACCTTCCCGGAACTCGTCGAGGCGATGCGGCGGACACCCAAGGCGGTGAACCTCACCATGTTCCTGCCGCTCAACGCGGTGATGTTCTATGTGATGGGCGAGGACGCGAAGCACCGCCGCCCGACCGCGCCCGAAATCGAAGCGATCAAGGAACTGGTTCACGAGGCGATGGATGCCGGCGCGTGCGGCCTGTCGCTAAGCTTCATGGGGCACGAGAACAACCATGTCGACATCGACGGATCAGCGATGCCGACCGACATCATGCATCCGGACGATGCCGTCGCCATGGCGAGCGCGCTGCGGGACCGGCAGGAAGGGATCATCCAGCTCATCGCGCAGATCGGCCCGGTCGGCGACCGAAGCATCAGCGAAAAGCTGGCGCGCGAGACTGGCCGGCCGATCCTGCACAACGTGTTCTCGGTCAGCGAATATACTCCAGACCTCCACCGCCAGAGCATGGCGTGGCTGGACGCGATGAACGAAGAGGAAGGCGTCGAGATGTACGCCACCACCGTCATCTGCCGCGCCTGGAACGAGACCGAACTCTTCAACTCACCCGGCTGCTCGCTCGACGCACTCGACGTCTATCGCGAGCTGACCTTCTGCAAGGATCCCGCCGATAAGCGCGCGAAACTGCTCGATCCCGAATTCCGCCGCCGCTTCAACGAAAGCTATGACCCGGTCATGTTCGAGGCGACCGCGGGCGGGCTGGCCGACTATACCGTGATCGGAATGGGCGATGGCTCGAACGACGCGAAGGGCTATCTCGGCAAGACATTGGGCGAGATAGCCGCCGCCGAAGGCAAGACCGAAGTCGATGCCTTTATCGACACCGCGCTGGAAAGCGATCTCCGGATAGAACTCAAGACGCCCGGCATCGCGATCGACCCCGCGAAAGTCGCCGATCTGTTGTCGAACAGCCGCGTTCTCGCTGGCGCGTCGGACGGCGGGGCGCATACCAAGAACTTCAGCGGAGGCCAGTGGACCACCGACCTGATCCTGTGGCTCGTGCGCGACAATGATTTCCTCTCGCTCGAGGACATGCACTACCGCCTTTCCTATCAGCCCGCACGCGCGATGGGCATCAAGGATCGCGGCGCGCTGCTGGAAGGCATGGCCGCGGACATTCTCGTCTATGATCTTGCCGAGCTCTATTTCGACCAGGACCGGTTCGACGTCGTTCATGACCAACCCGGCGGCGACTGGCGGCGCAAGGCGCGCGCCGGCGGGTATCGCCAGATCTTCGTGAACGGCGTGCAGACGTTCGAGCGCGACCAACTGCTCGGTACAACCCCCGGCGTCTATCTTGGCGACGGCACCGCTCGGCCGCAGATCGCCCGCGCCGCCTGATCGCATGCTGCGGGACAGGGTCATTCTCGTCGTCGGCGGATCGACGGGCATCGGACGCGCGACCGCCATCGCCTGCGGGCAGGCCGGCGCGATCGTCGTCGTCGGCGCCCGCGACCAGGCAAAGGCGGAAGAAGTTGCCGCCGAAGCGACCCGCGCCGGGGCGTCCCGGACGCTGGCGCTGCCGGTCGATGTGCGCAGCTCCGACGAAGTCGATGCCTTCGTTTCCAAGGCCACTCACACCTTCGGCCGCATCGACGGCGCGGTGAACAACGCTGGCACCGAAGGACGCATGGCGCCGATGCATGAGCTCACCGATGCCGACTATGCCGAGATCATGGACGTCAACGCGCGCGGCGTCTTCTTCGCGATGCGCGCCGAGATCGCCGCCATGGGCACGGCCGGCGGCGCGATCGTGAATGTCGGGTCGGTCGGCTCGTTCACCGGACTCGTCGGACAGTCGGTCTATGCCGCATCCAAGCATGCCGTCTGGGCGCTCACCCGTTCAGCGGCGGTCGAAAACGCCGGACGCGGGATCCGCATCAACATGATCGCCCCTGCTGGCACCGAAACCCCGATGCTTCACCGCGTGCTACAGGGCAATACTGAGGCGATGCGCGGCGCGGCAAGGATGCATCCGATCGGCCGGTTCGGCACGCCCGAAGAGAGCGCCGCGGCAATCGTCTGGCTGCTCTCCGACGCCTCTTCCTTCGTCTGCGGCCAGTCGATCGGGGTGGACGGCGGCTATTCGGCCACGCTCGGCTTCAACCCGCAGGCCGCGCTCACCGGTTAACGCGCGAGCAGCCCGCCAACGATCAGTTCGCTTACCGTTGCAGCGTAGCGTGCGACAAGGTCATGATCGAGCGAACCATCGCCCAGGATCGTGTGCCGCGACTGCACCGACGAAAAGAGATGCGCGCAGGCGCCGTCGATTGCGAAGCTCACTAGGTTGGCGTCGACCGCGCGAAACGCGCCGCACGCGATTCCTTCGGCGATGATCGCCCGCCGTGCCTCGATCACCGGCCGCACAAAGGTCGCGCCGACTTTCGCCGAGGCCTCGGGCGATGCTTCGCGCAGCAGTTTCTGGAGCAGGCGATTGAGATAAGGCCGTTCGAAGTAAGCCTCGATCAATCCCTTGATATGGATTTCCATCTTTGCCGCCGGGGAAATATCAGCGGCGAGCAGGCGTTCGAGATGCGCCGAGGCGCGCCGTGCATCGCCCTCGATGATCGCGATCATCAGCCCTTCGCGGTTGCCGAAATAATAGCTGACGAGCGCGACGTTGGTGCCGGCGCGCTCCGAAATGTCGGCGATCGACACTTCGAGCAGCCCGCGCTCGATCATCAGGCCGCGCGCCGCATCGACGATACGCTGCGCCGTTGCCGGCTGGTCGGTCACGTCCTCGGCCATGCTGCCCCTGTCATTCCTTCTTCAGCCCCGCGCGGATCCGGTCGGACTGTTCACCCAGCCGCGGGGCATGACGCTTGGCCGATTCGAGCGGCTTTGCAAAGCGGACGGGATGCTCCATCGCGAAATAGCCCCCTTCGCTCGGATGCTCCTGACGCGAGAAAAAGCCTGTCGCCGCCAGATGGGGATCGTCCATGATATCGGCGATATCGCGCACCGGCTGCGCCGGAATTTGCGCCGCATGGCATTTCGCGACCAGCTCGGCCGTGGAGAAAGCCGGGGTCAACCGGGCCATCTCGCGGTAAAGCAGCGGCAGATTGACCGTCCGCGCCTTGCGGGTCGCGAACCGCTCGTCCTTCAGAAACTCGGAATTTCCGAGCACCGCGAATACGCGCGGCCACGCTTCGTCGGTATAGGGCACGATGCTGACAAAGCCGTCGCGCGTCGGGAAGGGTTGCCGGTCGGGATCGATCTGGCGGAAATAGCCCACGGGCGCGTTCGGGGGATCGAAGGTCAGCCCGGCCATATGTTCGAGCAGCATGAAATGGCTGAACGCTTCGAACATCGCGATCTCCACCTTCTGCCCCTCACCCGTCCGGAGTTTGTGGACCACAGCCGCGAGCACCGCATAGGCGGCATGGAGGCCCGCGACCTTGTCGGCAATCAGCGACGGCAGATAGCGCGCCCGCGGATCGCCATCGACGCGCGGCAGCAAGGTTGCCGTCCCGGTCGCGGCCTGGATCACGTCGTCATAGGCCTGCAGGTCGGCATAGGGGCCGTCCTGTCCGAACCCGACGCAATGCGCATAGATGATGTTGGGATTGATCCCCCGCACCGCGTCATAATCGAGCCCCAGCCGCTCGACCGCCTTGCCGCGCACGTTGAGCACGAACACGTCGGCCTCTTCGAGCAGCGCCTTCATGCAGGCCAGATCGTCGGGCGCCTTGAGATCGAGCGCAACCGACTGCTTGCCGCGGTTGATGGCCATGAAGCCGGGGCTCATGCCCGGCGTCGCCGCGGCCTTGCCCGACCAGCGGAATGCATCCCCCGCGCCCGGCGCCTCGACCTTGATTACCTCGGCGCCAAGTTCGGCAAGGATATGCGTGCAATAGGGGCCGAAGACGACGCTGGTCAGATCGACCACCCTGATCCCTTCCAGCATGGGCTTGCCGTCCATTGCCATCATCACGATCCGCTCCATTCGGGCTTGCGCTTGGCGGCAAAGGCGCTGACGCCCTCGCGGAAATCGCGCGTGCGCATCAGGCGCCCGAAGATGCGGTTGTTGGCCGCCAGCGCCTCTTCGAGCGATTCCAGATTTTCGAGTGCGTTGAGCGCCTCCTTCGAGGCGCGGATTGCCGAAGGCGAATTTTCGAGCAGCCGTTCGGCAAGCGCCCGCGCGGCGTCCGTCGCATCGCCTTCGACGGCATCGTTGATGACGCCAAGCTCCCGCGCCTCGGCAGCGCCGAAATGCCGCCCCGTGAGAATGAGTTCCATCGCTGCCTTGCGCCCGATCTGGCGCGTCAGCCGCTGGACGCCGCCCGCCGCCGCATAGAGGCCGACCTTCACTTCCGGCAGCGCGAAGCGCGCGCTTGCCGTTGCAACGGAAAGGTCGCACGCGAGGACGATCTCAAGCCCTCCGCCCATTGCCACCCCATTGACCGCCGCGATCACCGGCTTGGTCCGGTCGAAGCGCGAGCAGAGTCCGGCGAAACCCGACGGCGGGATCGACATGTCCCCGCCCTTCGCCGTGACTTTCAAGTCATTGCCGCTGCAAAAGGCCCGGTCGCCCGCCCCCGTGACGATCGCCACCCACAGGTCAGGATCGCGCTCGAAATCATCCCAGATTTCGTGCAGCTCGAAATGTGCCGCGCTGAAAAGCGCATTCATGGCCTCCGGCCGGTTGAGCGTGACCTCCAGGACATGCCCACGGCGCTCGACCAGCACATGCGCGAACCGCCGTGCCGGCAGGCCCGCTGCCCGGCCCGATGCCGATGGGGGCTCACCAAGCCTGCTTGCGGGTTCGACGAAGTTCACCCCCTTCTCATGCACGATGTGAACGGACCGGCCGATCGCATCCTGTTCGGCAAGGCTCGCCAGTGTCGCGCGATGCCCCGTGCGAACCCGCGCCAGCACCCGCCCCGTTTCGTTCGAGGCGATGACATAGCCGCGCGAAGGCTGCCCCTTCTTCCAGGTCACCGTATAGCTGTCGATCACCGCATCGGTCGTTTCGGCAAGCAACGTCGGCGCGGGCGCATTGTCGATGGCGCGCTGCCCGCCATCGTCGCGCCGCGGTTGCCAGCCTTCGACCGGCTCGGTCGAATAGACGCCGGCCGCTTCCTTCGAGAGGAAGCCGCCATTGGCGAGAACCAGACCGAATTGCCCGGGCGACGCGCGCAGCTGCTCGGCCATCGTCGCGATGGCGTGCATCGAATAATTGTTCCCCGCTCCGCCGAAGAACGGCAGCCCGCCGGTGACGGTGCAGGGGGTGTGCCGCCAATCCACCCCCAGCACCTCCGCCGCGAGCAGCACCGCGCAGGGGAAGCAGCTGTAGAGATCGAGCTGTTCGATGCCGCGCGCCGTCTTGCCCGCCATCGCGAGCGCGCCCCGCAGCGCCGCCTCGATGGCGCGCGAACGCGACAGATCGGGCCGCTCCAGGACCGGCCGGTCCTTCACCGCGGCATAGCCATGCAGATAGACCCATTTGGCCGGATCGATTCCGGCCTCCTGCGCAGCGCCAACCGAGGTGAGAATAACCGCAGCTCCCTGGTTCACCGCATCCTGCGCGACGTGCCATTTGAGATAGGGCTCGGCGATCGGATAATTGCCGTCCCCCGGCGTTGCGAGGAAATCGCGCGAACGGCTCTGCGGGAATTGCGAATAGGGATTCATTGCCGCGACGTCCGAAAAGCCTTCCCACAGCTCGGACATGAGCGCGACATAGCCGGGCCGATCCAATCCCAGCCGGGCGCGCAGCGCCTGCTCGAACGCCGGATAGGTCTGCGTCGGCATGCCCAGCCCGTTGACGCGCTCGTAGTCGGTCAGGAGCGACGGTCCCAGTCCACGGTCCTCCCACGGACCATCGACGCTGTACGACCAGTCGAGCGTCAGCCGCGCCTTCAGCGCCTGCTTCATCGTCGCAATCGCCTCGGACCCGGCGAGCAGGATCGCTTTGGCATCGCCCGCGAAGATCGCTTCCGCCGCTTCGTTCACCAACGCCTGTGGCTGGTCGCCGCCCACGACCGAATAGATGCAGCGCGCGCCACCTATCCCGAGTCCGGCCGCCAGCGTGACCGGCGGATTGGCGCAGCGGCCGAACGGATGGCGCACGCCCTCGATCGAGTCATGATTGGCGCGTACCACGACCACGCCATCGATCATCTGGCGCAGCGCTTCGCCCGCGCCGCTGTCGGCAAGCGCGCGCTCGGCCGCGGCGAGTTGAAGCCCCAGCGGACTCGGCGCGTCGTCGATGTCCTGACCGTCCCAATGGCGAACGATCTGGCCGACGCCGACCAATATGGGGGTTTGCGGATCGATGGCCATGGAGCGCCTCTCCTCGGTGCATTTTAAATGCTTGTTTAATCAAGCGCCTAAATGCTCATTTAATCCGAGTCAATTAGATCGACGGAGCAGATCGTGATTTTCGACGCCAGCCATCTGGCGAGGCTATGCGGCGCGCGCGGCACCAGCCTAATGGAACGCGACAGGCACCTCGAATGCCAATTGCGCCGCTGCCAGGCCGGCGGGCGGTGCGGGCATCGGACTCGCCTGCCGCACCATCCGCAAGGCGATCCGGTCGAGATTGGGATCGCCGCTGGACCCGGCAATGTCGCTCGCCACCAGGGTGCCGCCGCGATCGATCCGGAAGGCGATTAGGACCGTGCCCCGCAACGCGGAACCGCGTGGTCTGCCCGCCCGGATGTGGAGCGATAGCAGAGTGCGGTAAGCGGCCAGCATATCGGCCGGCTCGGCGATGGGCGGCGGAGGCGGTTCGGGCGGGGCCACAACCGCATTCACGGCGTGCGGCACAGGCAAGGGCGCCAAGGCGCCGCCTTCGGGCGACGCCGGCGGAGCGGAAACCGGCACGACCGGTGCGCGTGCGCCAGGAATGGCAACGATCTGCCGCTCCGGCGACCGTCGGGGTGCGTCTGCCGGCTTGTGCAACGGCCGCACCGGGCGGGAGGGCGGCGGTGCGGAAAGCGTCATCAGCGTCAGCCGCAAGGGTTGCGCCGTCTTGCCTGTTTCGCGGGCTCCGTACGCGACCACCAGCGCCGCCACCACCAGCGCGTGAAGCAGCGTGGTGGCGACCAGCGCCACCACGCGCGGGGCCAGTGGGCCGAAGCCCACCGGTGACAACAGCCAAGGCCTGTCTCCCCCGCCACGCATGGTCAGAAGCTTACGCCAACGCCGACATTGACCGAGCGCCCGCGCCCCGGAACCGGGCGCAACGTACCGGTGGCCTTGTAATCCCCCAGCGAAACCCCGCCCAGCGGCAGGCTGTAAGCCTTGTCGAACAGGTTCTCGCCCTCGACGCTCAGCCGCACCGATCCCAGCGTGTAGGCCACGCGCAGGTTGACCAGCGCATAGGCGGCCGTGCGTGGTTCGTTGCGCGTGGCATCGACGCGGTTCTTGGCGGCGACCCATTCAAGATCGACGCCGGCTTCCAAAGCGCCCTGCCGGTGTTCCAGCCCCACTTTGATGTCGAGCGGCATCTGGTGGTAGAGCGGCCCGCCATCGCTTAGATTCTGGCCATGCACGTAGGCCAGCGAGGCGGTCAGCGTGGTGGCGTCGCGGTCCGCGCCCTTGCGCAGCGTGGCATGGCCGGACACGTCCACGCCGAAGAACTCCGCCCGCTGGTTGGCGAACTGCAACTGCACCCATGGGGAGGCCGTCATCATGCTGCCCGTCAGCTTTTTGACGAACACCGCATCGATGTAGTCGTCGACGTGGGTGTAGTACGGCGCAATCCGCAGCGACCAGCCCTGCGCCGCTCCCTGGAACTCGATCGCCGCGCTTACCGTGTCCGCGCGTTCCGGCCGGAGGTCGAGATCGCCGAAATAACCGTTGCCGTCGCCGTACCAGCCGATCATCCGGCTGGACATCGCGCCCCGGCCCCAGGTGTAGCGCTCGTAGATGTTGGGCGAGCGCGCCTTGTGGGCATAGCCCAGTTCGATCGCCACACCACTGGCGGGTGCGTAGCTCAGCAGCGCGGAAGCGCTCCAGTTGTCGTTCTTGCGCGCATGGGACACCGCATTGAACGCCATGGCCGCCATCGCATCGTCCATGTTCATCATGCTGGTGGAATAGGGCTGAACATTGCCCGTGTTCATGGTGACGTGATCGAGACGAACGCCCACGACGCTGGAAAGACGATCGCTCCAGTGCCGCTCCCACTCGGCGAATGCCCCCAGCCGGTTGCGATGCGCGGCATTGACGTTGAGATAGGTGTTCGGCCCCATCATCATGCTGCCGGCGACCGGCGGCCAGTAATCGTTGAGCCACTGGTGATGATACTCGCCGCCAAGGCGCAGCGTTTCATGGCGGGAGACGGGGAATTCCAGCCTCAGCGCGGTGCTGAAGGTGTGCACTTCGGTGTTCATCGGCATGTTGGCCGGCATCTTGTCCTTGAGGAAGTTCATCTCGTGGTCGGTATCCCGGTAGTCCGCGGTGAACTTCGCCGAGCCCCAGTCGAACTCGCCCTCGTATCCGAAGTTGAGGAACCATGACGTGTTGGAGACCATGTCCATCGCCTGGTTGGCGAAGCCCTCGTAAGGCGAGAAGTGGTAGCCGCCCTTGAGACGGAACAGGCCGATGTCGCTCCGATAGGCCAGCGCGAGCGCCTGATCCGTCTTGGCGAATTCGGTAGAGCGGACAAGGCCCAGATCGCCCCCGCCCTTGTAACGGTCCGACTGGGTGTAGGAGCCGGTGTAGGTGGCGCTCAGCCGCTCGCCCGCAACGGTCAGTTGCGCCGCGCCGCCGAAGCCATCGCCGTTCGAGCGATAAAAGGCCGACATCGTGCCGGTCAGCAGCGTTCCGCCGCCGGTGGCGAAGCGCGGCGCGGCGCTTTCCACGGCGATGATCCCGCCGATGTTGTCCCCACCCATGCTGACCGGCGCGACGCCGGGCACGACCCTGATCGCGTGGATCGACTGGGGATCGGTGTAGGACAGCGGAGAATTCATGTCGTTGGGGCAGGCGAAATCGATCGGACTGCCATCCACCGTGATCCGCAGGCGCTGTTCGTTCAGCCCGCGGATGACCGGCATCGACGAAAAGCCGCCACCGCTGTTGGCGCTGACGCCGGGAATCCAGCGTAGCAGCGCGGCCGTGTCGCTGGTGGAAAGCTGGAGACGGCGAATGTCCGCCTCGGACAAGGTCCGGCCGGTAACTGGTGCTGAGGCGACGGCATCGGCCGGGGTGCCCGCCTCGACATCGACCTGGGGAAGCTGGCTGGCCTCCTGCGCGTGGACGGCAAGGGGCAGGAGCGCCGACGTGGCGCCAAGAAAGGCCCGCAGCGGGCGAACGCAAAACGACATGATATTCCTTTCAGGGGGCGGCCCGATTGCGGCCGGCATCCCGCAAAGCGCGCGGTCACACGCTCCGAAGAGCGGCGCGCAAAATTTTCGCTGACGGCGGCAGACGCCGGCAGCCTATGAGACGAACGCGGAGGAAATCAGGCGCGCGCGGGCGGACCGCGCAAGGGTGGCCGAATGCGATCCGCGCGCCTGCGTGCCGGCTGTCGGACCGGCGCGAAGCCCAGCGCCAGGATGAAGGCCAGCGCCAGTGCCAGAAGCACCGGCCCCGGCGCGGCCATCGACGCCATGGACAGCGACGAAAACGGGCATTCGCCCTTGTGCTGCTGCGAGGACGGACCGGGCCCGTCGCGCTTCAGCGGCACGACCACGTCCTTCGCGGCATGGCTGCCCGTGCCGTCTTCGCACACCAGTATGGTGAGCACGGTTGCGCTTTGCCCAAGCATGTACCCCGCCGGCACCAGTGCCTTCAGGCACAGCGCTGCCGCGACCAGCGCAATGGCGAAGGCGCGGTGCCGCATCAGGAAGGAACGCACGAGGGTCATCGCCGGCGCGCATAACCTTGCGACGCCCCCCTGTCATTAATGCATATCAAAAACCCACTTCCAGCGCTCGCCGACACCCGTGGACCTCCAGCATCGGAACGAAACCGCACGGCCATCGCTGACGGCGAGGTGTCACCTTACTGCCTCACATCTGGTCCATACCAGATGCATGATCCCCGCGAATCCATCCCCCTCCCATCAAACGACCGGTCAGAGTTCATCCGGCCACGGTTCCACGGATTGGCCCATGCTGCTGTTGGGCGGACTGGCCGCGTTCAGCGCCTATTTCGCAATGTACGCCTTCCGCAAGCCGATCGCGGCGGCGACGTTCGGCGATGTCGGGCTGCATCCGCTGGGGCTGGACTACAAGTCGGCGCTGCTGATCGCGCAAGTTCTGGGTTACGCCGTGTCCAAGCTGATCGGTATCAAGGTGATCGCCGAATTCGGCCGCACCGGCCGCGCCCGCGCCATCGCCGCGCTGGTCGGCGCGTCGTGGCTGGCGCTGGTGGGCTTCGCGGTGCTGCCCCCGGTCTGGGGCCTGCCCTGCCTGTTCCTCAACGGGTTGCCGCTGGGCATGATCTGGGGGCTGGTGTTCAGCTATGTCGAAGGGCGCCGCGTGTCCGAACTGCTGGGCGCGATGCTCTGCGCCAGCTTCATCCTGTCCTCGGGCATGGTCAAGTCGGTTGCGACGCTGCTGATGCAGCAAGGCGTGACCGAACGCTGGATGCCAGCGGCGACGGGCGTGCTGTTCGTGCCCGTGCTGCTGGTGGCGCTGTTTATGCTGGAGCGGCTGCCGCCCCCTTCGCCCGAGGACGAGGCCGAGCGCACCGCCCGCGTGCCGATGAGCAAGGCCGACCGCGCGGCGTTCATGCGCGATCACGGCGTGACCATGGCGCTGCTGGTCAGCGGCTATATCCTGCTTACCGCGTTCCGTGACTTCCGGGACAATTTCGCCGCGGAACTGTGGAATGCGCTCGGCTATTCGGGATCGGCGGCGATCTTCTCGCAAAGCGAAATGCCGGTGGCGGTGATCGCGCTCGCCGGGCTGGGCGCGCTGATGCTGGTGCGCGACAACCTGCGCGCGCTGATCGCCATGCACGGCCTGATCCTGCTGGGTGCGGCGGCGCTGGGGCTGGGCACGCTGGCGTTCCAGGTGGGGCTGATCGGGCCGCTGGCCTGGATGATCGTGACCGGGGCCGGCGTCTATCTGGCCTATACCCCGTTCAACGCCATGCTGTTCGACCGGATGATCGCCGCGCTGGGCCGCGCCGGCAACGCCGGTTTCCTGATCTACGTGGCGGACGCCTCGGGCTACGTCGGCAGCGTGGCGCTGCTGGTGTGGCGCAACCTGGCCGCCCCGCACATGGACTGGCTGCGCTTTACCACCGATTGCGCCTATGCCGCGTCGCTGGCGGTCGCGGTTCTGACATGCTGTTCGGCCATGACCTTCGTGCAACGGGCACGCAGGAGGCATGAGGCGAGCTATGCATGATGTGATCGTGGTAGGTGCGGGGATCGTCGGCCTCGCGCACGCGCTGGCGGCCGCGCGGCGCGGACGGCGCGTGCTGGTGGTCGATCGCGATGCGCGGGCCAATGGCGCGTCGATCCGCAATTTCGGCTTCGTCACGGTGACCGGTCAGGAACGCGGCCGGGTGTGGGACCTTGCCCGGCGCAGCGCCGGGATCTGGCGCGAGGTCGCCGGGCCGGTGGGCATCCGCGTGGAGCAGGAAGGCCTGCTCGTGGTGGCGCAGCGGGCCGAGGCGGGCCGCGTGCTCGATGCGTTCATGGAAACCGAAATGGCCGAAGGCTGCCGGCGACTGACGGCAGTGGAAGTGGGCGAGCTGTGCCCGCAGGCGAGCGCCCCGGCCGGCGCCTTGCACAGCACGATCGACTTGCGCGTGGAATCGCGCGAGGCGATCCCCCGGCTCGCAGCGTGGCTGGTAGCCGCGCACGGGGTCACCTTCCGCTATGGCGTCGCGGTCGCGCAGGTCGAAAGTGGCCGGGTGATCTGCGCCGATGGCACCGTGCTGGAAGCCGAGGCGGTGTTCGTGTGCCCGGGTGACGATTGGGCGACGCTCTATCCAGCGATCTATGCCGAGGAAGGCATCCGCCGCTGCAAGCTGCAGATGCTGCGCCTTGCCGCCCCCGAATGGCGCCTGCCCTCGCCGGTGATGAGCGATCTCAGCATGGTGCGCTATCTTGGCTATGCCGCGCTGCCCGAAGCGGGGGCCTTGCGCGCCCGGCTGGAACGCGAGGAAGCGAAGGCGCTGGGCTGGGGCATCCACCTGATCGCGGTGCAGAGCGCCGATGGCAGCCTCGTCGTGGGGGACAGCCATGATTACGCGCCCACGCCCGATCCCTTTTCCGTGGAAGCGATCGATGCGGCCATGCTGCGCCAGTACGCGGCGGTGCTGGGCGCGCCGCCCGCCGTTCTCGAACGCTGGACGGGGACCTATGCCTCCGCCGCCGGCCATTCGATCGTGCGCGCGCCGGCCGAGGGCGTGCGGCTGACCGTGGTTACCAGCGGCACCGGCGCCTCCACCGCCTTCGCGCTGGCCGAGGACGTGGTCGGCGATCTTTTCGACAGTCAGGGGAAAGCATGATGGTTCCGGGCCTTAAAGCGGTGGTGTTCGACTGGGCGGGCACGATGATCGATTTCGGCTGCCGCGCGCCGGTGGTGGCGCTGTGCAAGGTGTTCGAGAATGCCGGCGTCCCGGTGAGCGAGGCGGAAGCGCGCGCCGACATGGGCAAGGCCAAGAGCGACCACATCGCCTCGATCCTCGCCGCGCCGCGCGTCCGCCAGGCCTGGACCGATCGCCACGGCCAGGCGCCCGGCGAAGCGGCGGTCGAGGAACTGTTCGCCGCCGTCGGCCCGATGATGCGCACGGCGGCCGCCGAATGCGCCGAACTGATCCCCGGCGCGGCCGATGTGGCCGGCGCCTTGCGCGCGGCGGGCGTCAAGATCGGTTCCTGCACCGGCTATACGCGTGAAATGATGGCCGACATCCTGCCGCGCACCGCCGAACAGGGCTATGCTCCCGATATGCTGGTCTGCGCGGGCGAAACGGCGGTAGGCCGCCCTTCCCCGCTGATGCTGTGGCGCAATCTCGTCGAACTCGGGGTCTGGCCCGCCAGCGCCTGCGTCAAGGTGGACGATGCGGAAGTGGGCATTGCCGAGGGGCTGGCCGCCGGAACCTGGACCGTGGGCGTGGCTGCCAGCGGCAACGGTGTCGGCCTTTCGGCGGCAGAACTGGCCGCGCTCGATCCCGCGGACCGCGCGGAGCGGATCGCCCGGGCACGCGCCGGGCTGGAAGCGGCGGGCGCGCACGTGGTGATCGATACCGTGGCCGATCTGCCGGCAGCGCTGGCGCAATTCCGCTTCGGCTAGGGGAACCCGCTAGGGCCGAACGGTCAGGTCCACATGGACCCGGATCGCATCGTGCCGCCAGTATTCCTGATCGTATTCCACCACGCGGCCCTGCGCGTCGAAGCTGGTGCGGACCACGAGCAGGCCGGGCGTTCCCGATTTCACGCCCAGCCCGTCCGCCGCGTCGCGCACCAGCGCGCAGGGGCGCATGTCCACGCGGTTGCGGGTGACGGTGACGCCATAGACCGTAGTGAGGATATGCGTCAGCGACCCGTCCAGCGAATGCGCAAGCAGGTCCGGCGCCAGCGCCGGGTCCACGGTGATGCGCTCGACCAGCACCGGGCGCCCGTCGATAGTGCGGCGACGGTCGATCACGTGCAGCGGCGCGCCGGGCGCCACGCGGAAGATGTCGGCCAGCCCTGACGAGGCTGGCACGCTCTGCTTGCTCAACGTCTCGGTGCCGGGCGTCCGGCCCTGTTCGCGGACGTAGGTCATGAACCCCGCCCAGCGTGTCGGGTCATAGGTGACGGCGGGCGGAGAGACGTACCATCCGCTGCGGTCGCGCCGGTAGATCAGACCCTCGGCTTCCAGCAGGAACAGCGCCTCGCGGATCGTGCCGCGCGCGGTGCCTGTACCGGTCTGGAACTGGCGCTCGGACGGCAGCCGCGTGCCGGGCTTCAGCCGCCCCATCTCGATGTTGAGCGCGATCTGGTCGCGCAGCGCGATATACTGCGGCCCGTCCGAAGCATCCGGCGCGCGGGTGATGTCCATGAGGTCCGTCTTGGGGCGCATTGGCTACAGCCATGGCAGCACCGGCCTCGCGCGGTCAACGCGGAATGCGGCGTGGTCAGAAATGGCGCCGTCCCGTCTCACCCGTCCTGCGATTGCATCAGCCTTGTGAACAGCGTGATCGCCTTGTCGGCCGATGTGGGCATGACGCGGCGGCCCGGATCGGTATCGATGATGCGCTGCTGCGCCTCGATCATCGTCTTGTCCTCGTTGAACGCCATGATTGCCACGTCGATCATCGCCTGCGCCATGGCTTCATCGCCATGCTCGGCCGCCGGCCCCCAGGAAAAGTAATAGCTCGTCGTGCTTTCGCTGGTGGGAGTCACCGCCTGGCTGGTGAAATTGGCGAACAGCGAAGGCGCGTGCGCCGGGGGTGCTTCGTACCCGAACGCCTCCGCGCTGCCAGTCGGGAACAGCGCGCTGTACAGCAGGAACACGCCAGGCAGCACGAAATCGTAGGATGTCCAGATATCGACCCGCTCATGCTCCGCCGCCTTCCCCAGCGGCGGCGTTGGCGGCGTGCCGACGATCCAGCGCGACGAACGCACCCCTTCCGCGATCGGTTCGACCCTGGGGCGGTTGCGCGACCATGCCTCGTCCGCGCCAAAGCTGGCCGCATGGACATAGGCGAGGTGGGTGAGATCGAGCAGGTTGTCGTTGATCAGCGAATAGTGCGCCCGATAATGCAGTTCACCGGTCTTCAGCACCCATGCCGGATCGTCCAGCGCTTTCGACGGCGCGATCCGCGAAGGATCGGCACGATCGGGATCGCCCATCCACACCCAGATCCAGTTGTTCCGCTCAACTGCGGGGTACGTCCGCACGCAGGCGGAACCGGGAATGGCATCCTGCCCCGGAATCTCGCGGCAGCGCCCGTCCGCGTCGAACAGCAGGCCGTGATACAGGCAGCGGATCGCGTTCCCTTCGATGCGGCCCAGCGAAAGCGGCGCCAGGCGGTGGACGCAGCGATCCTCCATCGCCACCACGTCCCCCTCCTGCGTGCGCCAGATGACGACGGGTTCGCCCAGCAGCATGCGCTGGGTGGGCTTGCCCGCCTCGAACTGGTGGCTCCACCCCGCGACGTACCAGCAATTGCGGATCAGCATTTTCCATCCCCATTCAACGAAGCGGCCCGCGTGCGGGGCGGTCCGGGAACCTTGCCGGGCAGGCTCCCGGACCCGGCCGCGCAAAGTCTCGCACCGACCCGCGCGGCCGAACCGCAAGACCTCAGAACTTCACGCCCACTTTCGCGTACCATTCCGCCGGGCGGCTCCAGGTGCCGTAGATCTGCCCGCCGGAAATCTGCGCCTGCCCGGTCACGATGTAGCGCGTGTTGGTGATGTTGGTGCCGCCCACGGCCAGGTCCCATACGCCCGACGGCGATTGATAGGTCACACTGGCGTTGACGATATCCAGCCCCGGCCGGCGCAGCAGGTAGGTGCGCTCGGTATCGTTCCACAGCGACGAGGTGCGGGTGTAATCGGCCAGCAGCACGACAGCACCGCCGCTGCCAAGCTCAAGCTTGTAACGCGGCGTCACGTTGAACTTCCACTTGGGCGTCTTGGGAAGAGCCCCGTTCACCACCGTCCCCGCCTTGAACGGGTTCGGCGTGACGATCGCCTGCGGCAGAAGGCTGGTGTAATAGGCACCGGTGTAACCGACCGACGCGTTGATCGTGAGCCCGCCCGCGGGCGCGATCGTGGCTTCGGCCTCGAAACCCTTGATCCGCGCGGTGCCGGCGTTCTGGACGGTCGGGCTCACGCCCTGCTGGAAATTGAGCTGGATGCCATCGTACCGCGTGGTGAAGGCGGCGAGGTTCAGTTGCAGCCGGCGATCCAGCCAGGTCGACTTCACGCCGATCTCAAAGCTCTCCGCCTTTTCCTCGTTGAAATCGGGCGCATAGGGCAGCGGGTTGGAAAGGCGCGTGGTCCAGCCGCCGGTCTTGTAGCCGCGCGACCACGAGCCATAGACCATCACATCATCGGTGGGATGCAACTGGATGCCGACCTTGGGCGCGAAGTTGTTGAACTTCTTCTTTTGCGTTCCGCCCACATAATAGCGCAGCGGTTCGCCCTGCACGGGGAAGCCCAGCGCGCTCTGGCAGGGATCGCCATAGACCGGGCAATTGAACAGCTTGTAGTTGAACCCGTTGGCGTCGGTTTGGCGGCCGATGAAGTCCTTGTCCTCGTGCGTGTAGCGCCCGCCCAGGGTGATGCCGACAAGATCGCTGATGCGCCAGTCGACCTGGCCGAACACCGCATAGTTCTTCGTCTTGAGATCGTTCGGCCCGATGATCTGGAGCAGGCCTTCCGAAAACGTGACGAAGTCCCGCATCTTGCCTTCCTCGCGGAAGTAGTAGCCACCCAGCACGAAGTTCAGCTTCTTGTCGAGCGCGCTGCCGATCACCTGCACTTCCTGGCTGAACTGGTTCTGCGTCAGCGAGAACGAAGGCTCCAGGATCGCCATCGGGGAATTGTCGAGATCGAGGCCCGACGCCCACTTGATGTTGCGATAGCCGGTGATGGATTTGAGCGCGATCGTGTCGGACAGGTCGTAGTCCATCACGCCGGTGAAGCCATAGACCTTCATGTTGGAGAAGCTGTTGCCCGTGGCGTAGCTGGTATCCTTGTCGGTCGAGACCCAGCGGTTGTCATACGGCAACCGGTTGTTGTTCGGATTGCCGTCGACGTTCACGCTGGCGAGCGGGGGCAGGTTCGCGCCCGGGTTGAGCGGCGTTCCCCGCACCCCGCACAAGGCGCCGGCGTTGCGCGCGGCTATCTCGGCGGAGGTGGCGCCGATGCAGAAGTTGTAAAGGCCGGCAAACAGGAAGCCCGAGGTGCCGGTCGCCACGTCCAGCGCGGTGCCGGGGATGTTGTTCGCGGCAAGGCCGGCGAACGGACCGGGCACGCCCGACGTCACCGCCAGCACCGAATTGGCCATCGAGGACTGGTCGATCTTCATGTAGTCGCCGCCCAGCGTCACCTTGAAGCGGTCACTCGCTTCCCACAGCAGCTTGGCGCGGATCGTCCATTCGTGCTGGCCGCCCTCGCGATCGGATGTCCGGTAGCCGCTCTGCGGCAGCGAGCCCGCCCGGTCGGTGACGTAGGGCGTCGCCGAACTGTAGGGGATGCGCTTCTGGTATCCATCACGGTTCTTGACGGAAAACGTGACCGAGCTCTTCAGCGTATCGCTCAACGGCAGATCGGCATAGCCGCGCACGTCGATCCGGTTGTAGCGCCCGGTGGTGACATCGCCCTGGAACGCGGGCTTGTCGCCCGGCGTGCGCGTGACCACGCTGATCGCGCCGCCGATGGTGTTCCGGCCGAACAACGTGCCCTGCGGCCCCTTGAGCACTTCGATCCGCTCGACATCCGGCAGATCGAGGTTGGCGCCGACCGTCCGTGCCAGATAGACCCCGTCGAGATAGATGCCGACACCCGGATCGATATTCATTGCAAAGTCGTTCGCGCCGATGCCCCGGATGAACGCCGACAGCACGGACGAGGAGCCGGAGAACGGCGTGCCCGCGTCCAGCGTGACGTTGGGTGCCGCATTGGAAAGCTGCGCCACATCGCCCACGGCCCGTTCGCGCAGCGCCGCTCCGCCGAATGCGGAAATCGCGATCGGCACGTCCTGCACGCTTTCCGCACGCTTCTGCGCGGTCACCACGATCTCCTGAATGCCGCCGGCATCGTTTCCGCCCGCGGATCGCCCGCCGGCTTCCTGGGCATGGACAAGGCCCGGCACGGCCATGGCGATTATACTGACTGCTGACGTGAAGCGCATGCGTTCCTCCCCTGCCAGACGCATTTCGGGGGCGCCGGCTTATGGAGGGAGTTTAGGTCGAGACGATTGGCAACAAACAGGGCCTGCTGTGCACAAAATACGGGGTGAAACGTGCACTCGTGGCCGGTTTCGACCGATGGCGCCTTCGTGTTATTCCTTTTCCGGGAGAAATCGGGAAAAGCGAGAATACCCGGTGCAAGAATTACTGCACGTCAACACGGCGGATGCGCCCATCGGACAGCGCTGCAGCTTCTGGACAGGGCAGGTCGCCGCGCACCTTTCGAACATGCGCATTGATGTCGGGCGCAAGCTCGATTTCAACGCCAGCATTTCCATCCGCTCGCTCGGCCCTGCGCGGATCGCGCTGGTCGATGCCGATTTCCAGGCCATTTCGCATCGCGCAGACGGCAACGAGAACCGCTTCCACCTCAACCTTGTCCATGAAGGCGGCATGGTGCTGCATCGTTTTGGCGAAAGGATCGAGCTTTCGGCAGGCGATTGGTGCCTGATCGATGAGCGCGAGAGCTACGATTTCACCACATCGGAACGCTGTTCCTGCATCGTGATGCAAATGCCGGTGCCGTGGGCGAAGCGCATCATCCCCGATCCCGGCAAACCCCTGATCGCCAGCAGCACGTGTGAAAATCACTGGAAGACCGCCCTGTCGCACGGCCTGCTCGCGGTCGGCACGCGCGAGATCCGCTACAACGCCGTCGAGGACGGCATGGTTGCGGAACAACTGGCCAATCTCCTGTCGCTGGCACTCGGCCCACGATCGGACATGGTAATCGGCCGGCACAAGACCGCGCTCCTGCGCTCTCTTCGTCAGGTCATGAGCGAGCGCTTCACGGAAAATTCGCTCACCGCCCGCGATGTGGCCGCCGCAAACCGCATTTCCCTGCGCTATCTTCACCAGCTGTTCGCCACGCAAAACACGTCATTCGGCCAGCAGCTTCTGGCGCTCAGGCTGCACCGCGCCGAACAGATGCTTGCGGACAGACGGCTCGCCAAGGTTTCGATATCCGAGATCGCTCACGCCGTGGGTTTCGCCGATTCCGCAACGCTGACCCGCCACTTCCGCCTGCACCTTGGCCTTACCCCGCGCGACTATCGCAAATCCAGGGTTTAGGGTTCGTCCGCTCCTGAATATCGAACGCCACCCCCTAAGGTGGAACCGCCATTGATCGTGCCGGTGGCCCGCCACCGGGCGACCGCTTCCGCATCGATGAAAGGCGCGCGGCCGAAAGCATGCATCCTCCATGACCGGGAAATCCGTCGGCTCACGAAGGTATCCATTCGCCTTATTGGGAGGTGCTTTCCAGCCAGGCGAGTATCTCGTCGCGGTTCTCGTCGAGCCTGGGCGGCGGGGCATCGACAGAGGGTTCGCCCGGCACCATGCGGAACCCGACGCCCGGCAGGCGCACATCGCCATCCAGCGGCAACCCCGGGACGGCGAGCGACGCCAGGGCGCCCGGCCCGGCCAGCGCCGAAGCCTCGTCCACCCGTCGCACCACGCCGCACGGTATGCCGGCAGCGTTCATGCCGGCTTCCCAATCCGCCGCATCCCGCGTCGCGATCACGCCGGCCACTTCCGCCTTCATGGCATCGAAGTTTGCACGCCGCGCGTCGTCCGTCGCAAAGCGCGCATCGCGCAGCCATTCTTCCTTACCCACGAAGCGGGCCAGGGCTTCGAACTGGTTCGGCTGCACCACGCCCAGGGAAATCTGTCGGCCATCGCGCGCGACAAACAGAGACGCCGTGGGCAATCCGCTGTAACCGGTGTTGCCCATGCGCGACATTGGCTGACCGGTGACGAGATAGGGCGTCAGCGCAGATGTCATGAATGCGAGGCTGGCGTCGAACATCGACACATCGATATAGCTGCCACCGCCGCCGCGTTCGCGCTGCATCAGGCCGGACAGGATCGCCAGCGCGGCCGTCTGACCGGTCAGTGTATCCACGATCGGGAACCCCACGCGAACGGGCGGATCGCCTTCCTCGCCGCTCAGCATCATCATCCCGCTGGTCGCCTGGACGATGTTGTCGATCGCCGGCCAATCGCGCTGAGGGCTGTCCTGTCCATAGCCGGATACGGAGCAATAGACGATATCGGGGCGCAGTTCGCGCACCGCATCATAACCGAGTCCCAGCCGCGCGATCACCCCCGGGCGGAAGTTCTCCAGCAGCACATCGCTGCGCGAAACGATGGCGCGGGCAATGGCCAGATCGGCTGCGTCCTTGAGATCGAGCGCGATCGATTTCTTGCCCGCGTTGGCGGCGATGAAGGCGGGCGCCATGCCGTCGAAACGGCGATCCGAGCCGTAGGAACGGAACCCGTCGCCGCGTTTGGGCTCGATCTTTATCACCTCTGCCCCCATCTGCCGCAGCAAGTGGGATGCGTAAGGCCCTGCCATGACGTGGCTGAAATCGGCGATGCGGATGCCCGCAAGCGGCTTGGTCATGGTTTCTCCGGAAATTGCTTGCGAACGACGGTCCAGCCCGTTCCCGCGCAAAGACCGCAGGGATCGCCCGCGAACATCGCGCCGGCGCGCTTGCTGCCCTTCAACTGCCAATCAAGCCAGGCCACCCCGACGCGCGCATATTCGCCCCCGTTGACCATCTGGTACGTGCCGCCATGCCCGGTCGGCAGGTTGCCGTAGAACACGGGAACGTGATCGATGCGATTCACGTCGTCCGTGCCGTTGGGATAGGCGATATCGGTCGGTCCGCCCAGGATATAGGCAACGGGCGTATGCAGCTTGCGCAGATCATCCTTGGTCACGGGAACGCCGCTGATGCCGGTGTTCCCGCGGTTATAGACACCGCTGTTCATCACCATGACGGTCTTCACGCGCGGATCCGCGCCTGCGACAATCGCCTGCAATCCGCCGCAACTGTGCCCCATCACCGCGATGCGGGTCGTATCGATCCGCCCCTTGAACGATCCCGCCCGGTCCGCGCGCACGGCCCAGTCGATCGCCGCGACCAGCTGCCCGGCGGTCGTTTCGTCCGGCGTCGGACGCGGCGGCGGGAACGCGACCGGTGGGCCATCGGGCAGCCGATCCAGTGCGGGACTTTCCACACCCGGCGCTCCGTTGGCGATCACGAAATAGCCATGGCTTGCGATCTCGCGCAGGAAATGGCTGGCGGAAAGCCCATTGTTCTTGCACCCGCCGTTCCCCCACAGCACCAGCGGCAAACGCTGGCGCGGCAGGCGGGCCGGGCGGTAGATCGTATAGCCCGGCGCATCGGCGCGGCTTTCAGCGACCGCCGGCCAGGCACCGGCGCCCGCAGGCGCGCCGATAACCCCCGGCCCGTGTGGAGCGCCCGCCGCTTGCGCGGACGCCATCGTCGCGACCAGCCCCGCCAGGACGATCAATCGTTTCATGATTTGCCCCCACATTCGATCCGGTCGCGGCCACGCACCGCGGCGCGCGCGGTGCGAAACGCTCTCATTCCATCAAGGCCAAAACGCGCGAGCGCCCGGGCATTGGCTTCGGAATCCCGCAGATAAAGCGCATCGAAACGCGCCTGCTCGGACGCAGAAACGCCGCTGATCACGACATGCCGCGCGCGCGCCTCCTCCATGCCCTTGTCCAGCGCGACACGGATTTCCCGCGCCAGCGCCGCTTCCCATACGGGTTGAGCTTCGGTCAGGATGGCGCGTTCCTCATCCGTCAGGCTGTTCCAGCGTGCAGCCCCCATTGCCCTTGCGGGATAGGCACCGCGCGGGACAGCCAGCGTGTTGTAATACCTGGCCACTTCCGCAAAATGCAAAGCCTTGAAGGTATCGCCTGGCGCGATCACGCCATCGATCACGCCCTTGGCCATGGACGAATAGACATCCGCCATCGGCATGTTGACGGGATCGGCTCCAAGCGATTCCAGCACCGTCAGCAATTCCGTCGGCGCCCGCAAACGCAGGCCGCGCAGATCGGCAAGGCTGCGCACCTGCCGGTTTGTCGTAACGATGCCAGCCAGCGATCCGCCCTGAACCGCCAGAACCTTGAGGCCCTGAAGCTCGCGGCCGATTTCAGGCTCCGCAGCGGCGATGCAGCGATAGAGCGCAACCTGCGATTCCACGCTATCCGCGCCGCTGTAGAAGCCGGTCTGGATGCGCAGCAGATGGGTGCCGCCGCGCGCGTAGATCGGCGTTATCAACCCCACGTCCGCCACACCGTGACGGAGTTCCTCCATCGACATATCCGATGAAAGCAGCGCGCCCGACCAGCTGGGACGAATCCGGATACGGCCGTGCGAGCGCTGCTCCACGAACGCCATCCACGCCTGATCCGCCTTGCTGAACGGATGGTTCGGGCTGTACGGCGTTGCATAGGTCAGCTCGGTCACACCCGGCGAAGCTGGCCGCGCGCACGCGCTGATCAGCATTGCCAGGGCCAGCACCAGACGTTTCACGCAAGCCCCCGCGCGACCAGGAAATCGGCAACCAGCGTCACCATGCGGTCGTGATTCCAGTTCTTGGCATCGACCATGTCCGCGTCGATCGAAAGGACGGGGACGCCCGCCGCTTCCAGTGATTGCGCGGTGATCTTCGTGCCCGATTGCGAAAGCCGGTTGTCCGGCGGCAACAGCACGACGCAGGCATCGATCCCGCAGCGCTCCGCCTCGCTGGTCATCCAGCCGTTCATCCACGGTGGAAGGTGCAACACCTCGTTCATCGAGCAGATACGGCTGGCCAGGGCATCCATCGGGCGTCCGTGCAACTCGCGGATATACTGCGGCCCGGCGAACGGCATGTACATGGACCAGACGAACACGGCGCCGAGCCGCTCTTCCAGCGCTTGGTAGAAGCCCGGGTCGTGCCACACCCCGGCACCGATCCACATCAACCGGATCTTCTCATGCGCGGCGGTGCCCGCCCCGCTGGCGATGCGCTCCATCACTTCATCGCGGAAGCGACGAGCATGATCCACCGCCCAGTCCGATCCCCGGTGCCATTGCGGGATCATGGTGTTGGGCATCTGTTCGGCGATGGATACCGGGCACGGACGCGCGCGGCCGATCGCCTGCGCGGCCTCCCAGATATACCCTTCCTGCTCGTTGATCCGCTCCATCAGGTGATGGAGCCTGGCTTCGTCGAACTTGCGGCCGGTGCGATTTTCCAGCAGCGCGATAAGGTCGCGCATCTCGGAAACCATCAGCGCGATGCGGTCGGCATCGTAGATTTCCTGCCAGTCGTTGCGGGAATGCGCGAACCAGCGCGGGTCCTTGTGCTCCCACGCGGGCGCCTCCATCGGGAAGAACTCGCTACCCAGCGCCTCGGCCCACTGGCCGAAGACGTGCTGGATGCAATCGCAGGTCATCCGCGCGACCAGCACGGTCGGCTTGGGCAACCCGCCCCACGGCGCGGACTTGGGATCGTTGGCCAGCGTGCAGGCAAGGCCCAGCGAACAATACTTGCAGCTGTTCTCCGGAAAGCCATGGCGCGCCATCACTTCGAAGTACTGGTTCGAAAGCTGCTTGGCCGAAATGTAGGCCGACCACCACTGGTTGGTGATGATCGGGATGTCCATCACGTGAAAGATCTCGTGCGGCGTATCGGCCTGGACGATTGCGAAAGGTTCGCCTTCATCCACCACCCGGCGCTTCAGATCGATGCCGAACTGCTTCTGGTAGGCGTTGGCGGCGGCGGTGCAGGCCAGGTCCTTGCGGCTGCGCTGTCCGGTGGCTTGACTCATTGGAATACTCCTGCCGCTTCGAGTTCGGCGATGCGGGCTTCGGACAGGCCGCAAAGGTCACGGGCGATGGCGTGTACGTGTTCGCCCATGCGCGGTGCGCGGAAGGGCGCGGGCCGATCCCGGGAGAACAGGATCGGCGTGGCGATATGGCCAAATGGCCCCAGCAGCGGATGATCCAGCGTCACCAGCGCACCCCGCCGCGCCAGCTGCGGATCGGCATCGATCATGTCCTGGCAATCCTGCACCACGCCGCACGCAATGCCGGCCGCCTGCAATTCCGCCGCGATCGCCCGATCTTCCCGAACGGACGTCCATGCCGCAATGTCGGTGCCGGCGATCGCCGCCAGCCGCGCCCGGTCCTGTTCCCCAAAAACGGTGATCGCCACCCACCGGTCATCGCCCAGCGCCGGGAACACATCCTGGAACAGCACGCGCGGATCGGCATTGCCCGCCCGTTGGGGGCGTTCGCCACGCTTGGCTGCCGCGAGATAGTCCCGCATCTGCTGCACGCAGATTTCGTACATGGAGGCATCGATATGGCAACCGAGGCCGGTTTCCCGCCGGTGCTGGAGCGCCGCCGCGACCGAGCCCGCCATCACGAAGGGCACGATCACGTCGCCATAGGGGACGGCCCCCGGGATCACCGGATCGCGATCGGGATAACCCGTCAGGAAGGTGCGCCCGGAAAGCGCGCCGCCGGTGCCGTCCACGCCCCATTCCTGCGCCAGCGGGCCGGTCTGGCCGAAGACGCTGCCCGATACCATGACGATACCGGGGTTGCGCGCCGCCAGCGCATCGTAGTCGAGGCCCAGCTTCTTCATCGTGCCGGGCGAGAAGTTTTCGACGACGACGTCGGCCCAATCGATCAGCGGATCGATCAGTTCGCGCGCCTCCGGCTTTTTCATGTTCAAGGAAACACTGCGCTTGGACGAATTGAGATGCGCGAACCAGGGCTTATCGTCCCAGTTGCCAGCCTGCGATGCCGAAACCTGCACGTCCAGCCGCGCCAGATCGGGCCGCGTGCGGCTTTCGATCTTCACCACCTCGGCGCCGAGATCGCCCAGCGTCTTGGTCGTGATCGAACCCACCAGCGCCCAGGCGAAATCCAGCACGCGCACGCCCGCAAGCGGACCGGGGCGAGCGCCGGCATGGACGGCGGGCGCCGCTGGCGTGGTCCCCGGACGGAACGTCGCAAAGCGGTCGGGCAATCCCGATGGCGTGTCAAAGAAGGAGCGCGCGGCAAGATGGGGATCGGCCAGCACATCCGACGGCTCGTTCGCCACGCACGCGTTGATGCCGCGCCGCAGCCCCTCGATGGCGATTTCCCGCTTCGTGCGCGAACGGAAGAACGCGTCGATGGCGGCTTCCCAGATCGCCCGCGTTTCCGCTGGCAGCGTCGAACGGTTGTACGCCAGCCAGTCCGTGCCGCGCAGCGGGTTTGGCATACCGGCATCGTCGATCCAGTCGGACAGCGCCTGGTTGGCGGGCGCGCCCAGCCGCCCCGTCATCAGCGAATGGAAGCACCAGCCGTCCGCCAGCCGCCAGATCGCGCGGACAGTGGCCTGGCCATAGGCCAGCGCTCCACCAACGCGCGCAAGCTTGCGCCGGTCGAATTGCCAGCACAGCACGCCGTTGAAATTGCGGCTGAACGCGACCTGCTGGATCGAGACATCGACATGCTGCCCCTTGCCGTGCGTGCCGCGCGCATAATGCGCGGCCATCGCGCCGGACGCCGCAACCATGTCGGCGTGGAAGGTGCAGGCGTCGCCCGCCTCTTTCACCGGCGGCAGTCCCGGCTCTCCTGTAACGCGCAAAGCGCCGCCCATTGCCGAGGCAACCAGTTCCCCACCCTTCCAGCCGGAGCGCGGGCCGCCGGACCCAAAAGGCGTGACCGACACGTGAATGGCCGCGTCCGGCACGGCAACGCCAGCCAGCCCTTCCAGCCCGATGTCATCGATCACGAACGAGGCGCCTTCGACCGCGCCGCCAAGCTCGGCCCCCAGAGAGACCAGGAACCGTGCGAGAGGGCGTTCCGCCATGCCGCCGAGCACGGCGACACGATGGCCAGCAAGCGGTATCATGCGGCGCCTCCCTGCAGGAAAGCAGCGATCTCGGCCTCCACGCCATCGTTCGCGCGCCAATCGCGCCGCGTCAGGATCAGCGCGGGAATATCGATCCTTGCCAGGACATCGCGCTGCGCGGGCAGATGCCAGACGCGGGCATCGTCCTCTTCGGCGAACCACAGCACCGCCGCCAATGCGCCGCATTCGTCCGCCTGCGCTTCCAGCGCCTGCGCGCGATCGAAAAACGCCCGCACATCCGCGCGCCTCGCGTGAAGCTGACGAGCAAGTGCGGCGAACGGATCGCCAGTGCCTTCCTCGACCGGCGGCCCCGGGTCCGCCCACGCATCGCCCAGCGTTTCACCGGCCGCGATCCAGCCGGCGCGTTCGACCATGCCATGCAGCCGGCGATCCGGGGGCGGCGTACCCGCGATCAGGCAGACCCGCCCGGGCTGCGCATCCGCCGCGGCAGTTGCATTCGCCCGGCGCACGTTGGTTTCCGCGATGCCCCGCTCAAGCGCGATCTCACCGACGCCAAGACGATCGGCCAGCTTCCGCACGCTGGCAACCATGTGCTGTGCGCTGCTGGCACGTCCGATCTTGGCGACATCGAAGATCAACGGTTCGGGGCCGCCGACCTCGCCGAGCCGGCGCAGCTCGCTGATGTAGTAGTAAAGGCGCTGCGCGCCATCGTCGGCACGGGAAAACACCACGGCATCCAGGTGGTCGAGCCGGCCATCCAGCCAGTCTTGCAGGACGGAATAGGTCCAGCGCGGAAACTTGCTCTCCAGCCAGCGGTCTGCGGCGGGCGTTTCGCGGTCGATGTCCCAGGGAAGCAAACCGGCATGCACGCCTGTGGCGGCAAGCAGGTCTTGCGGCAAATCCGGGCCGAGTGATGCAATCATGGTCATTGTCCGAAAAGGCCCGGCAGCCACAGGGCCATCGCGGGAAACAGGATCAGAAGAAGAAGATGGACCAGGTCGCTGGCGAGAAACGGCATCACCCCCTTGAAGATGCGGTTGATGCTCACGTCCTTGGCGACGCCCTGGATCACGTAGAGATTCATGCCGAGCGGCGGATGAACGAAGCCGATTTCCATCGCGCGGGTGATGAAGATGCCAAACCAGATCGGCGACATGCCCACGCTTTCCACCACGGGCAAAAGGATCGGCGTGGTCAACAGCATCAGCGCCAGGCCATCGAGCACGGAGCCGAGCAAAAGCAGAAGCCCCGCCACGACGATCAGCGTCGGAATCGTTCCCAGGGCAAGGCCGGTTACCCAATGGCCGACGGCATCGGTAAGGCCTGTCACGCTGATGAACGTCGAGAAGACGAGCGCACCGATGATGACCAGAAAGATCAGACCGCTGGTCCGCAGCGTTTCGGAAAAGGCGCGGAACAGCACTTCCCGCGTCAGGCGCCCCCGCCAAGCCGTGATTGCCAGGGCGCCAACCGTGCCGATCGACGAGGCTTCGGACGGGCTGAACCACCCCAGCACGATCCCGCCCAGCACAAGGCACAACAACCCGAGCATGTCCGCGATGCGCAGCATGGCCTGCCCGCGTTCACGCCAGGTCGCCCGCTCGCTGGCAGGGGCGATCGAAGGCCGCCAGCGGACAAGCAACCAGACGACAAGGCAATAGAACAGCATCTGCGAGATACCGGGAATCAGCGTTGCCGTGAACAGCTTCCCCACGGACTGTTCCGCGATGATGCCATAGACAATCAGCGCGCCGGACGGCGGAAGCATCTGACCCAGCGTGCCCCCTGCCGCGACCGTTCCCGTGGCGAGCGCGTCCGAATAGCCGCGCTGGCGCATTTCCGGCAGGGCCACCAGCCCGATCGTGGCGGCGGTGGCAAGGCTCGATCCGTTGATCGCACCAAACCCCGCGCACCCGCCGATCGAGGCATAGGCAAGCCCGCCACGTCTGTGCCCGACCAGCTTGGCCGCGGCATCGAACAGGTCGCGGCTGGCATTGGCCGAAAAGAACAGATGCGCCATCAGCATGAACAGCGGCAGCGTGCCCAGTTCGTAGCGTGTCAACGTTTCCACCACGATCACGCCGGCCTTGATCAGCGCGGGTTCGAAGCCCAGCGCAACGATCAACCCGCCGGCGCCGACAAGCCCCAGCGACACGCCGATCGGCACACCCGAAATCAGCAACGCGAACAGCAGGACAAGGCCGATCAGGCCGGTTTCAGGCGTGGCGAACATCAGCGCTTGCGCTCCACCAGTTGACGCGCAAGCAGGACAAGCACGGCGACAAGGCCCGCGTTGAGGAACATCCTCAGCCAGCGCCACGGCACGCCGAGCAGTTCGCTCACTTCCTGGCTGCCCCACAAATCGCTGGCGAGCCACGCGGACCCCCAAAGAAGAGCGGCATAGAACGCCATCGTCAGCAATATCGAAAGGCGTTCGACGAGATGCGCGCCACCGGGCTTCAGCCGGCCCAGCACAAGGTGAACGCGCGCGTGATTGCGCGCCAGCGTTGCGGCAACGAGCGCCAGCGTCCCGGCTACCAGCACGCCCACCTGCACAAGCTCGATCGCGCCTTTCAGCGGCAGGCCGGTGTGGCGTCCGATCACCGACAACAGATTGAGCCCGGCCGCCGCGATCAGCGCGGTGCCGCCGGTCCAGATCATGATGCGCGCAAGAACATTCATGCCGCTACCTCTTGCACGCGCCCATCGGCATCGATCCGGATACCGGGCATCCCCGCATCGCGCGTTATGCCGTCGACGTAGGCGCGTATTTCTGCGGCCCGGTCCGGCGGCGCCAGAACCGGCCGCCCCGGCGCTTCGACATCGACCGGGATGATCGCCGGCACGATGGCGCCATCCGCGCCCCAATCTATCCGTCCCAGGAACGCGTTCACCGCCTGCGGGTGAAACGGCGCCAGCGTATAGGCCGGATCGGGTTCGAAACCGAACAGCGCCTTGCGCCGCTGCGCCCATTCGCGGCGGGCCGGATGATCCTGCGCCGGGCTAAGCGCGCGGGTGACGACACACCCGTTGCCAAGGCCGTGAAAGATCGGCTTCCCGCGATAGAATTCGATGCCACGCACGATATGCGCATGGTGACCGATCACGACATCCGCCCCGGCGTCGATCGCCGCATGCGACACGGCGCGTTCGTAGGGGGCCAGCCGCGCGGGCGTATGGACGATGCCCTTGTGCAGCGCCACCAGCACCAGATCGGCCACGGTGCGCGCGCGGGCAATGTCCTCGCGCAGGATCGCCACCGCCGCGTCGGTCAACGCGACGAGGTTCGCCGCGGGCGCGACCGGGCTTCCGTCCGCCGTTTCGATCGGCAACCACGCGCAGCCAGCGCGGTCCGGGCCGGCCCAGGCGCTTTCGGGACCGACGCAATTGTAGCTGAGCAACGCGATGCGCCGGCCGTTACGGCCCACCACGGCCGGCTCGCGCGCTTCGGCCAGTGTCAGCCCCGCCCCGGCATGGGCGATGCCGTGCGCATCAAGCCCGGCAATGGTATCGGCTATGCCTTCGGCACCGCAGTCGGCGATATGATTGCCGGCAAGGCTGACCATGGAGAACCCCGCCCCGGCGATCGCCGCGATATTTTCGGGCGGCGCGCCGGGCGCCGGGACGTCCCCCTTCATCTCGGCTCCGCGCGCGGTGTGTGGCACTTCCAGATGACCGATGGCGAGATCGGCGGCGCGAACCGCAGGCGCGATTCCGTCGAGCCAGTAGGGTGCGTCCGGTTCATCAAGAACGAGATCGCCCGCCAGCACAATGGAGATCGCCTCCCGGTTCACGCCGCCTTCCCCCCTCATCGCGATCGTCAGAACGCCTTGCGGACGCTGATCGCGAACAGCCGGCCGATCGGATCGGCGGCCGTGGCGTCATACCCGCCGCTGCCGTTGCCGCTGGGCGCCAGGTTCACATAGGGCGGCTTCTGGTCGAACGCGTTGCGCATTTCAAAGCCCAGAGTCATGCCCTTGTCAAAGAACCCCGTCGCCTTCTGATCGCCGATGCGCCAGCTGATCGAAAAATCGACCGGCGTGAAGCTCCCCACCGACTGCACGGGCACCGCGAGGTTGTTCTTGTACCCCCCGACGTGCGTGATCAGCACGCGCGCGCTGACCGGGCCATGATCCCACAGGATGCTGGCGCGCGCCTTGAACTTGAGCGGATTGAAAATCACGTTCAGGCGATCGACCAGCGGCGCCGTGGGCGTGACGGCGACGCGATATTTGGTGAGATAGGTTCCCGACACGTTGAACGTCAGCGTATCCCTGTCGGAAACGTCCTTGGTCCAGGTGCCGGTAAAATCGATGCCGCGGGTAATCGAAACGCCAAGGTTCTGGCTGCGCCCGTCCACGTACAGGGTGACGTTCGCAGGGTTGCCGCCGGGAAACGATCCGCTGGCCAGCGCCACGCCTTGCGCCAGCAACTGCTGAACCCGGGCGGCGGCGGCTGCATCGCGAAGGATGATGTTCGTGCCGGCATACTGCGCCTCGTTACCCAGAATGGTCAGGTTCGACAGGTTGGCGAGCACCTGGTTGCGATAGTTCACATCCCAGTACGTGATGCCGAAGTGCAGCGTCGGGGTGGGGTCGAAGTCGGCGCCGATGGACCAGGTGGTTGCCGTTTCAGGCTTCAGGTTAAGGTTGGGGCCGGACAGCGCATAGCCCTGCAACGGCGCTCCGCCGGCCGGGTTCTGATAGCTCTGGCCGAACAGGTTGTTGGAGTTGCCGTAGATTTCGGGGATCGTCGGCGCACGGAACGACGTGCCATAGCTGCCGCGCAGTTTCAGGCCCCGCACCGGCTCCCAATTGATCCCGAACTTGGGATTGGTGGTGCCGCCGACATCGCTATACTTGTCGTAACGCACCGCGGCGTTGAGTTCGAGCCGTTCAAACCCGGGCATCGCGTTGGCCGCACCGAAGACCGGCACGAACAGTTCGCCATAGACCGAATCGACCTTGCGTCCAAAATTGCGGAACACGATCGGCGTGGTCGGAGCGCCGCGCGCCGATCCCAGCCCCACGGTGAAATCCTGCCTTTCGTAACCGCCTGCCAACTTCACTTCACCACCGGGCAGCGCGAACAGCGGCCCGTTGATGCGCCCTTCATACGTCTTCAACCGCCCGTTGGTCGGCGCGAGGAAGATCTGGTTGGCAAGGACAGCGCGGACCGCGGCGCTCGTGCGCCCCAGGCCATAGGGATCGAACGCGGTGGCCGGATCGCTGCTGGCCAGCGCGGCCGTCAGCGCGCCATTGTTCAGCCCGAAGTAGGAGCCGGAGAAATCGTGCGTCTTGCCATAGCCGAACAGTGCCTCGACTTCCCAGTTGTGCGGCAACTTTGCCTTGATGCCGGGCGTGATCTGCCAGCTTTCGGCATAGCCGAACGAATCGTTGGTCGGCAGGTCGTTGCGGAAGTTGTAGTCCAGTGTGTAGCTGGTGCCGGTGAAGCCAGCCGGGCGCACAAAGAACGCGTTGGTCTGCGGAACCGTTATGCGGGCGTTGGTGAACCCGGACTTCCGGTAGAAATCGCGCTTGGAATAGAACCCGTCGTAAAAGACGCTCAGCCAGTCGGTAAGGTCGTACCGCCCGGTGCTGTTCACCGAATCATACTTCTGCCGCGGCGCCAAGTCCTGGTTGGTCAGTTCGTCGCACTTGTTAAGCGTCCCCGCGACAAGCGCACCCGCGGTCGCCTGCGTCACGCCCGCCGCCGGTATCGCGTAAGTTGTGCCGTTCGCGTTGATATTGCCCGGCGCGCAGCGCGCGATGCGGTAATCCGCGCCTCCGAACGGAGTCTGGTTGTTGGTGAAGAACGAACGGTTGTCACCGCTCAGGTTGGAGCGTTCGACATGTTCGTAAGCCACCATGATCTGGCCGCGCTCGAACACCTTGCCCAGCGCCGCACCCAGCGAATATTCATGAAAATCGCCGCGACCGCCGATGCCCGCACGCGCGAACACCTCGCCTCCATCCAGCGACCGACGCGGAATGAGGTTCACCACGCCGGCAACCGCATCGGAACCGTAGATCGCCGATGCGCCGTCCGCCACGACCTCGACCCGTTCGACGCCCAGCGAAGGCAGGACGGAAGGATCGATCGATCGGCTGTTGTTGGTCACCCGGTGGCCATCGATCATCACCAGCGTCGCATAGGGGCCGATGCCGCGCAGGTTGACCGAGTTGCCGTAAGTGATGTTGCCACTACCGCCGGACTGGCCGCGCGAATTCTCCGAAACGCCCAGATCGAATACCTGCGGTATTTCCTTGACCATGCGATCGACTGTTACCGCGCTGGACGCCTCGATTTCCTTCCGCCCCAGGGTGGTGACGGTGGAGCCCACCGGCGCCTCGCCGCGCACGCGGCTACCGGTGACGATGATTTCGGCGCTGCTCGGTTCGTCCTGCGCGGCGTCCTGGGCCATCGCGGGCACTGCCGCGATCGCCAGGCCACAGCTGCCGATACAGAACGCTGTCCGTAAACGCGTGATCTTATTGCCCTTCATGTTGACTTACTCCTTCCCCGCGGCCGGCTGCGCGGCCTTTCCTTCCAATGATGCTCAATCGGCGACTGGCAGGTCGATCCACGACGTCCCGCGCCCGCCGCGTTCGACGGCGATGACGGGCGCTGGCGTCTGCATGATCTGCTTGAGATTGCGCTGGCGCGGATCCGCGCCGGCGATCGTCACGCGCAACCGCGCGCCGGCCGGCACGATCCGTGAAACCGGTGTAAGGTCGATCGCCAGATCGGCCTGCTGCCCCACCGGCAGCGGCGCCACGTCGCGCTGCAGGCCGGAATGCCACGGCAGGCCCAGCGTGTTGTAAGGGGCGGCGACCAGCTTTCGGTGCGACAGCGCCAGCCGGCCGAACGAGACGACCTCGACCTTGCCGTCAGCGGCCACTTCATCCAGATAGACGAACACGTTGGCATCCGGCTTGTCGGCCGAAACCTTCAGGCGCACCACGGGATAGCCGACCAGCTTCATCGCACGGGCCAAAGGTGCGCTGGTGTAGCTCAGTCCCTTGTCATCCATGGGCCTGGCCCAGAAAGCGAAGTAGTCCGGGTCGGGCAGGTCATAGCGCACCGTGAAGCGATCGGTGCCGCGATTGGCCGGCGTGGAAGCCAGCATGCCATCGTTGACCGACCGGGCAGAGCCGCTTCTGCCTCCGTCCAGGAACCATGAGACGGGCTTCACGCCCTCGCCCGGCAAGGACCGGGAACGGACATACCCGCCCTTCCCCTCCAGGCCTTCCACCCAGTAGGTCGCGCGCGGCTCGCGCTCGATGCCGTTGTCGACGCCCTTGAGGTAATGGTCGAAGTAGCGGCGGACTTCGCCGGTGAAATCGAACCCCGGCGGCGGCACGCAATGACTGCCCGGACCAGCCAGGAACTTCGCGCCGGGGAGGTTGGCCGCGCTCAGAATCGATTGCGCGGTCGGTTCGTCCTGCCAGTTGCTCCAGAAGTAGGTGGCGATACCGGCCCGGCGGATTGCGCCCATATAGTTGTAGACGCTGGCTTCGTTCCAGAAGGCATTGCCGGTCAGCGGCGAAACACTGTCGCGATAGGGCATGCCATACCACAGGGCCGCCATCGGCGTGTTGGCCGCATGCTGGGCGACGGCGGCCTTCAATTGCATGCCGTTGGCGTCGGCATCGACCGGGACGCTTGCCAGATCCTCGCTCAGCGGTTCGTCCGGCCTCGTGTTGAACTGCGCGGTTATGCCGCCTCGCTTGACGAACGCATACTTGTCGAGATCCGAGGCGCCGATGAAAACCGCCTTGAGCGATGGCGGCGCCGTGGTGGCGGTGTGAAACGTAGCCCCGCCCAGATACGAACAGCCGATCATGCCGACCTTGCCCGTGGAGAACGGCTGGTGCGCCAGCCATTCCACCAGATCGTACCCGTCCCGGGCTTCCGTCCGGTCCTGGAAACCATGGCGGCTGCCGAAAGACGCGCCCTTGCCGCGGATGTCGGCCACGGCGACGACATAGCCCGCCGCGATGAGCGACCGGAGCGCCATCCGATCATTCAACGCCACCTCGTTGACCTTGCCGTCCTGTCCGACGAAGCGGGCACGGTATGGCGTGAACACGAAAATCACCGGCAGCGGCGCACTTTCCACCCCGCCGCTGCCCGCCGGACGATAGATGTTCACGGCAAGGCGCGTGCCATCGCGAACGGGCACATAAAGCGAGCTGCGCTGTACGTCAGGATAGTCGGCAGCGTTGCCGGGCACCGCAATTGCGGCTGCTGCCGCCACCGCTACCCACCGAATCGGCTGCATGGCGCCTCTCCAAATTGTTGACAATTTGATCGGCGATCCCGACGCCGCAGGCAACGGAAAAATCGATCACAATATTGTTGACAATATTGTCCGGGGTTGGAAAACGACGGATATGGTTGAAAATCCGTCTCTCCGGGCCCCCACCGGGTCCGAAATCGCCGACTGGGTGCGCGATCGCATCCGGGCTGGCCGTTTCGTCCCCGGCCAGCGGCTGGTGGAAGTCGACATCATCCGGCAGACCGGCGCCAGCCGATCGAAAGTGCGCGAGGCCTTGCAGCGGCTGGAAGGCGAAGGCCTGGTCCAGATCGAGGAATTTCGCGGAGCTTCGGTCAAGAATGCCAGTCTGGAAGAAGTACGTCAGATCTATCGCGCGCGCGTCGCGCTGGAAGGCATTTGCGCCGGCGATTTCGCGCGACAGGCGACGCCGGAACAGAAAGAGCGGCTGTGTGCCGTTCAGGATGCCCTCGACCGCTGCGTGGAAGATCGGGCGCCCGAACGCTTCGGACGGCTGAACGTGGAATGGCACCGGCTGATCGTCGAAGGTTCCGGCAATTCGGTGATTGCCGACCTTCTCCAGCGATTGAACGTGCCCATCCATCGCCTGCTGTTCGAAAGCTTTTACGACGACGAACGTCTGCGCACCGCGAATGCGGACCACCAGAACATGGTGAAACTGCTGCTTGCCGGGGATGCGGATGCCAGCGAACAGGCCATGCGCAGGCATATCGAGGACGGCTTCGTCACGCTTTCCAAGATCGAAAGCGAATTTTACCGGTAGGCGCGGCGACGCGGCCCCGCCCCCCTCCGCCTTCAGGCGCTTTCGCGGGCGATCAGGCGAAATCCCACGTCGATCCAGCGTTCCCGCAATGGCTCGCCGTTGCCATGCTTGCGGATCGCGGCAATGGCTTCGCGCGCGATCCGCGCGCCATCGACTTCGACCGACGTAATCGTCGGCCGCATTTCCCCCGCGATCGAACTGTTGCCGAAACCCACCACGGCAATATCCTCGGGCACGCGCAATCCGGCCGCCATTGCCTCGACGATGATTCCCTGCGCCAGATAGTCCGAACCGCAAACCACTACATCGGGCATGTCCGGCAAGCGCCGGATTTCGGCGAAGATGCGGCGCGCATGACCAAACCGCGAAGGAACCTCCACACTCGATTCCGTGAGAGCGATGCCCTCGGCGGCCGGCCATTCGGCGAAAAAGCCATCGCGCCGCATCTGCGCGCGCGTGCCGCTGGCCGTCACCAGATGCGGCCGGCGGTAACCGCGCGACATCAGGAAGCGCGCCACATCGCGCCCCGCCGCCTCGTGCGAGAATCCGACCGCAAGGCCGATGGGCTCTTTGGGCAGATCCCACACTTCGATGAACAACGCAGGCGACCGGCGGACCATCGCTTCGACTTCGGGCGTGACCGGGCCGGTAAAGATGATCGCATCCACCCTGCGGCTCAACGCCGCGCGAATGAGATCCTCGGTGCGCCGGGCCGACACGCCCGTAAGCCCGAGCATGACGGTAGTGCTCGCCCCCGACAGTTCTTCCACCATCGATTGGATCGTGTCGTTGAAAATCGAGTCCGTCAGGTAAGGGATCAGCACCGCGACCATTTTCGACTTGCTGGACGCAAGCCCCCCGGCGAGCAGGTTGGGAATATAGCCGGTGGCGGCAATCGCCGCGCGGATGCGGTCGGCGGTCGCGGGCGCAACCACCGACGGATTGTTCACGAAGCGGCTGACAGTCGCCGTCGAAACCCCGGCATGCGCGGCGACATCGTCTAGCGTGGGTGATCGGCCGGGAACGTCGTTCATCCGCCTTGCCTAGCCCGCCCCGCCCCCGGTGCGCAATCGCGTTACGCGAAGCGCAAGGGAACGGAAAGCGCACCGATTTCCGGCCATCGGCTCACGGTTACCGGACCATCGAGCGAAAAGCTGTTTGTCGCACCGAGGATCTCCTCCAGCGCCACGCGCAGTTGCATCCGGCCCAGGTGCACGCCGGGGCAATTGTGCGGCCCCCGCCCGAAGGCGAGGTGCTGGGCGATGTTGGGCCTGTCGAGGATGAACGTATCGCCTTGGGGGAACACCTCCTCGTCCCGGTTGGCGGAAGCATAGACGAGCGCGATGGCCTCGTTTGCCGGAATCGTCCGTCCGCCCATTTCCACGTCGCACACGGCGGTGCGCGCAAAGCCGCGATAGGGCGTGTAAAGGCGCAGGAATTCCTCGATCGCGGCCGGAATCAGCGAAGGGTCCGCCCGCAATTGCTGCTGCAGCGCCGTGTCCCGCGAAAGATGGACGCAGATATTGCCGATCATCACCATCGGCGCGACCATGCCGACCACCAGAACCTGACGCACCGTGCCGACCAGCAGTTCCTCGGGGAAAGGCTCACCCTCGTGCCGCGCGGCCAGCAACGCGCTCGTCGGGTCGATTTCGGGGTCCTGCGGCTGCTCGCGCCGGATGGCGATCAGCCCGCGCGCCATTTCATACAGGCGCAAGCTGGTTTCCTTCATCCGCTCCGGCGTGTTGGAATGAACCGCCAGGATGAAGGCCCGGCCCGCGTCATGCAGGGTATCGAGCCAGGCATCGGGCATGCGCATCCATTCGCCAAAGATATGGACCGGCAGATAGCTGGAAAATTCGACGCAGATGTCGCCGCCACCCTTCGCGACCATGGGGGTCAACAGCCGCTGTGCCAGCGCCCGCGCCTTGTCCGCGTAGGCTTCCGATTTTTCCAGCGAAAGCAGCGGATTAAGAGCCTTGCGATAGGGCGTGTGCTCGGGCGGGTCGAGGTGAAGCGGCGGCCGGCGGCCCGTGTACGCCACCTTGGGCACCACGTTCTGCACCGACGTGATGAACGTGGAAGAATCCGAGGCCGCACGCTTGACATCGTCATAACGCGTCAACGCCCAGAAACCACCCAGGCCATCGGTGTGCGCCACCGGACATTCCCGTCGCAAACGCGCATATTCGCGATGCGCGCTGTCGAAGTCCTCGGGCTTTTCTGGATCGAAATCCTGCGGAACGGTGGTTTTCATGGCGCGATGCATAAGTATCGACGAATGCATATGCAAGCGCTATCATCTTCCCTCACGGACACCGATGCCGCCGATAAAATGGGGAGAATGCGTGAAACAGCACCACGAAGCGCAGGGCGTGCCCGCCGTTGAACAATCGGTGGGTCGCAAGGTGCTGCTGCATCTGGTCGTCCCGGCGGCGTTCTATGTGCTGATGGGCGCGATAGACCGCACGAACGTGGGGTTTGCCGCCCTCGATATGAACCGCGCCCTCGGCCTGTCGGGCACCCAGTACGGCTTCGGCGCCGGCGTCCTGTTCGTGGGCTACATGCTGGCGAAATATCCCAGCGTGCTGCTGTACGAAGCCATCGGGATGCGCCGCTGGCTCACGGCGATAACCGCCGCGTGGGGGCTGGCGTCCTGCGCGATGGCGATGATCTCCACCGAATGGCAACTGTATGGCCTGCGCGTGCTGATCGGTTTCGCCGAAGGCGGCCTTTCGTCGGGCACGATGCTCTATCTGAGCCAGTGGGCACCCGAGCGGTACCGTGCATCGATCCTCGCCATCCCCATCACATCCATCTCGGTGGCCCAAGTCATCGGCGCGCCGGTTTCCGGGTTGCTTCTCGATCTGGATCACCCACTGGGGATGGAAAGCTGGCGCCTGATGTTCCTGGCCGAAGCGCTCCCGGCCCTCGCGCTTGCGGCATTCGCATGGCTGCATTTCCCGGATTCGCCGGACGATGCCCGCTGGCTTACGCCCGAGGAACGCGCGTGGATCCGCGGCAACATCAAAGGCGCGTCGAAGCCTGGCGCCATGCCGGACGCGCACGCCACCGGGGCGCGCTGGGCGGTGCTGCGCGATCCGGTCGGCTGGCTGTGCTGCGCCATCTGGTTCTGCATCCTGGCTTCCAACTACGGGATCATGTTCTGGCTGCCGCAGATCGTGAAAGGCCTTTCAGGCCTGAGCGCCGGCGCCACGGGGCTGGTCGTCGCGCTGCCGTGGGCGGCCAGCGGCATCGGCCTGGTCCTCAATGCGCGCCATTCGGACAAAACGGGAGAACGCTATCTCCACGTCGCCGTGCCCTCACTTTTCGGCGGACTCGGCCTGCTGGTTGCCGATTGGGCCGGCGCCAGCCTGCCCGGACTGATCGCGCTGATCATCGGGGGCGCATGCACCGGCTGCACGGTCGCGGCATTCTGGGCAATACCGACGCGGATGCTGAAGCCCGCAAGCCTGCCGATGGGCATCGTCGTCATCAACATGGCCGGCAGCCTCGCCGGAGCCACCGTGCCCCCCATGATGGGATACCTGAAGGAAACAACCGGCTCGTTCACGCCGCCGACGCTCCTGCTGGTCGGCATCGCGGCATTGTGCGCCAGCCTGACGCTCATCGCCCGGACGGTCGCCGCGCGCGCACAGGCCGCTGCGTGAACGGTCAGGCCGGGCGCCGCCACGGCCTGCGCACGATCGCCATCCTGGCGAGCGTGGCCGCACTCGGATCGATGGCGATCCACATGCTGGTGCCGGCCCTGCCAGTGCTGGCCGGCGAGCTGGGCCTGAATCCCGCACGCGCCCAGCAAGTGGTGAGCGTCTATCTCGGCGGCCTTGCCTGCGGCCAATTGATCGCGGGGCCGGTTGCCGATCGCTGGGGCCGCCGCCCCGTTCTCCTGCTGGGCCTGGCCTGCTACATGCTGGGCGCGGCCGGCGGCGCGCTTGCCGCGAACTTCCCGCTGCTGCTTGGCGCGCGGCTGCTGCAGGCGATGGGTGGAGCGGCCGGAGTCGTGGCATCGCGCGTCATGGTGGGCGATCTGTTCGATCGCGTGGAAGCCGCAAGCAGGCAGGCCACGCTGATGACGATCGTCCTGCTATCCCCGGCAATCTCGCCCGTTATCGGGGGGCTCATTGTGACTCGCAGCGGGTGGCGCATGATCCTGGGAATGCTGGCGCTGGTGGGCGGCGCCTCGTTCGCGTCATCGTGGCTTCTGCTTCCGGAAACGCGGGACAGGACCGGTGCGCCTGCCAGCGGCTCCTCCACCGCCCATCCGCGGGCCAGTTCGGCGAGGCTTCTCAAAGGGTATGCCCGACTCCTGTCGAACCCGGGTTTTCTGCTGGCGACGGGAAGTCTCGCCTGCGCCAGCAGCAGCCTCTACATGTTTCTGGGAAGCGCTCCTTTCCTGCTGATCCGCCAGTTCGGACTGACACCGGCGCAAACGGGCACGGCGCTGCTTGCCATCGCGGGCGCCGGCATCGCCGGAACGCGCCTGGTCGGCCTGACCGAGCGCCGCGGCGATGCGCTGCTGGCAGGCACAGCGATCGCTTTGGGTGGAACATTGCTTGCCACATGGCTGGCCTACCGCGGGATCATCGGCCCGGTACCACTCGTCGCCCCGATGATGTTGCTGGGCGTGGCCTCGGGCATGATCGGACCGGCCGCGATCCATGCCGCGATCTTTGCGGAGGAAGGGCTCGCGGCAACCGCGGCCAGCCTCGCCGGGGCGACGCAGATGCTTGCCAGCGGCTGCGCCATGGCAATCCTCGGCCTGTTCGCCCCGGTCACCCCGTTACGGCTGGCGTTGGCGCTGCTGCTGACAACCGCCTTTGCGTTCTGCTGCGCGCTTTCACGCCTCCCGTCGGCACACGAACAACGCAATCGCGCGCACTGACGGACGCTATCGGGTCAACGGCGTGACAAAGCATCTATGCAAGGGCTTACATATGCGTTATCGGCCAACGCCACAAACAATTCTCATGAGGGTGAGGAAACCATGACCACCATCGCACGTGCGGCGCGCCCTGCGTTGTCCATCCTTCTTTGCAGCGTTTCGCTCCCCGCGCTGGCCCAGACGGCCGACAGCCCGCAGGACGACGGCGCACTGCAGACCATCGTCGTGACCGCCGAACGCCGCACGCAGAGCCTGCAGGATGTGCCCATCTCGGCAACGGTCCTGTCGGGCGAGGATCTGCAGAGGAAGGGCGTGTCGAACCTCAACGACATGCAGCAGGTGGCGCCATCGGTGGCGATCAACACCTTCAACCGATCGACGTTCATCAATATCCGCGGCGTCGGCATCGCGCAGTCCGCCCCAACATCCAACCCGGGCGTCGCCTATTACATCGACGGCCAGTTGATCCCGCACGAACAGTTCATCGGCCAGAGCTTCTTCGACATCGGTTCGATCGAGGTGCTGCGCGGGCCGCAGGGCACGCTGACCGGCCAGAATTCAACCGGTGGCGCGGTCTACGTCCGCACGCCCGAGCCCGAGTTCGGCAGCAATTTCGCGGTGGGCGATTTCACCGCGGGCAATTATGATCGCTATCGCGCCGTCGTGGCCGCCAATATCGGCGGAGAGGACGTTGCCCTGCGCGTCGCCTACGTCCACGAACAGCGTGACAGCTACACGCGGAACATCGCCGCCAACGCGCTGAGCCAGCCCGGCAACCTCAACATGGACGCGATCCGCGCCAACCTGCGCCTGCGCGGCATGGATGGAAAGCTGAACGTCAACGTGCGCGGCGAATATTTCGACGTGCGGACCGACAACAACGCGGTGAAGAACCGGAACGATGCCGTCTCCTCCAACCCGTTCGTGATCGAGGAGGACGCCCCCTCGTTCCAGAACCAGGCCGGCTACCGGATTTCGGCCGAGGCGCGCTACGACGTGGCCGACACCGTGCAGGCGCGCGGGCTCGTTTCGTGGCAGGACGGCTTCACGCACGACCAGACCGACGGCGACCGCACCGCAACCGCGCTGCCGGTTCCGGCCAACCTGCCGACAACCGGCGCCAACACCGCGCGCTTCCCGGGCCGGGTCAGCAACGGCGATACGCGCTTCAAGACGCTGATCGGCGAAGTGAACCTGCTTTCGACCGGCAAGGGTCCGTTCCAGTGGGTGCTGGGCGCGTTCGTGATGGACGAGACCGTTCCGGTGACGCTGCTGCGCGATAACCGCAACACCACGCAGCTGCTGCAATCGAACAGCAGCATCATCACCACCGCCAAGAACACCTCGCAATCGATCTTCGGGCAGATCAACTATTACGTGACGCCGCAGATCGAACTGCTCGCAGGCGCGCGCTACAGCTGGGACAAGCAGGTCTACACCCGCTTTGCCGTTCCGGGCGCCGGCTTTACCCTGCCCTTCGTCAGCCAACAGGCCTCGAGCCAGCTGACCGGCAAGGTTGGCGTCAACTATCACTTCAACGGCAACGGGCTGATCTACCTGACCGCGTCGAAGGGCTACAAGGCGGGCGGCGTCAACCTCACGCCCAACACGCCCAACTTCAAGCCCGAGCGCAATTTCGTCTACGAGCTCGGTTTCAAGACGGAAGTCCTCGACCGCCACCTGCGCGTGAACGGCGACGTTTTCTATTCGGACTACAAGGACATCCAGCTGTCGAGCCTTGTCGGCGGCCTGCCCACCACGCAGAACGCGCTGGCGGGGCGCTCCAAGGGCGGTGAACTCGAACTGACCGCCCAGTTCGGCGGCTTCGCCGCCAACGCCGGCGTCGGCTATCTCGATGCCAAGTTCAACAATTCGGCCTGCATCTCCGATACCAACGCGGCCGGCACCGATCCCGGCTGCCCCACCAACCTGCGCTTCGTGCCCAAGGGACGGGTGCTGCCCTTCTCTCCGAAATGGACGGTCAATGCCGGCGCGCAATACACGCTCGCGCTGGCGGGCGTGGACGTGACGCCGCGCATCCAGTGGTCGCATCTGTCGCGGCAGAATGCCACGCCCTTCCCCAGCGTGAACACCCTGGTTCCCGGACGCGACATCTTCGACGCGCGCCTGACGTTCGACCTGGGCAAGAAGTACAAGCTGGAAGCCTTCGTCAACAACCTGACCAACAAGACCTACATCGCCACGCAGATCCAGAACAGCTCGAGCGCGGACGGCGGCATCATCTATGGCGCCCCGCGCACCTACGGCCTGCGCATCAAGGTCGAGATCGGCAACTGACGGCAACGGAAGGACGTGATGCGCACCGTGTTCAAGTCCATCCGGTTCCACCACGTCCTGCCCGCGATCGCCGTCCTCACGCTTGCCCTTTCGGCGGGCGCGCGGGGCGGCGATGCGCCGGACCGCTGGTGGGCACCGGGCGAAGGCCGGGTGTTTCCGGCCGAGCTGGACTACGACAACGCCAACGGCACGTTGCGCGCGCTGCTTGTCGGCGGTCCGATGCCGACGAAGGACCACCCGTTCTTCGAGCCCCTCGGCCCTAACGGCCGCGCCTGCGTGACCTGCCACCAGCCGGCTGATGCCATGAGCCTGTCTGCCGAAAGCGCGCGGCGGCAATGGGATCGCACCGGCGGCAAGGACCCCTTGTTCGCGGCCTACGACGGCTCGAACTGCCCCACGTTGCCGCAGGCGGAACGCGCATCGCATTCGCTGCTGCTGGAACGGGGGCTGATCCGCATCGAACGCCCGTGGCCGGTGCGGCAGTTCAATGGCCAGCCGGTGACGCCGGACTTCTCGATCGACGTGGTGCGCGATCCGAACGGCTGCAACAGCGGTCCGCACTATGGCCCGGCGGCGGGCAGGATCTCAGTCTATCGCCGGCCGCGCCCGGTCGCCAACATGAAATACCTGCTGGCGGTCGGCTTCCCCTATGATCCCAAGCAGGGCTACGCGCTGCCGCTCGATCCGGATACGGGCAAGCCCGAATCCGGCAATCTCATGGCGGACAACCGCGCCGGCAACCTGCGCATCCAGATGGAAGACGCCGCGGCCAGCCACCTGCAGATGCTGCGCAGGCTGACGCCCGAGCAGCGCAGGCGGATCGAGGATTTCGAACTGCGCATCTTCACCGCGCAGCAAGCGAGCAAGGCCGGCGGTGCTGTCGATACGACCGGCGCCAGGGCAGGCCCGGCGCGTTTGCGGGATTCGCAGCCCGGCGCGCTTGGCAGCATCGGGGAGCCGGTGTGGAGCGAATTCACGGGCTGGGAAAAGATCAGCGCGGAAGATGCGCGCACCCTGACGCCACAGCAACTGGCCTTCCGCCAGTCCGTTGCCCGCGGGGCGCGCGTGTTTCGCGAAAAGATGTTTCTCATCACCGACACGGCCGGCATCAATTCCCGCATCGGCTTCGGCAATCCGGTGCGCAATTCGTGCGTGTTCTGTCACAACATGAGCCAGATGGGGAACGATGTGGCGCCGGGGCAGGTCGACCTCGGCACGACGACGCTGCCCTTCGCCGATCCCTGGGCCGATCTGCCGCTGTTCAAGGTCACCTGCCTGAAAGCGCCGCACCCGCATTATGGCCGGGTCATCTTCACCTATGATCCCGGCTTCGCGCTGACCAGTGGCCGCTGCGCCGATGTCGGCAAGATCACGCTGCAATCCATGCGCGGGCTGTCCGCCCGCGCGCCGTACTTCTCCAACGGCTTGGCAAAGGACTTGCGAGGGATCGTGGACTATTACGAGCGTCGCTACTCCATCGGCTATACCGAGCAGGAGAAACAGGATCTCGTCAATCTGATGAGCGTGCTGTGATGAAACGGATCGCGATTGCAGCCGGATGGATCATCGTGCTGGCGGCGCCGCTGTCGGCACAGGCGCAACAGGCGGGCGAACTTGTCCGCTTCATCGCCTGCCCCGTCTATCGCGATACCGATTCCGGCCGCAAATCGGGTTGCTGGCTGGCGGACGACCGCGAAAGCGGGATCCGCTACGACGTGAGCCAAAGCCCCTACAAACCCGACTGGAACCGGGAAGTGCTGGTGGAAGGCCGCGTTTCCGCCGATCCGCCCACACCGTGCGGGGCAACGGTGCTGGACCCGGTGCGGACTTCGCGGCTGGAGACGCCCTGCCCGCGCCACATGCTGCCGGCGGAAGGATACGCGGGCCGGCGCTACAAGCTGCCCCGCCGCAACATCGATCCGCTGTCCGTGCCCCGGAAAGTGCCGCCCGGTCCCTACGCCGAGCGCACGTTCCCGGTCTATTTCGAGTTCGGCAACGACTTCCTCGTCTATCAGTACGACGACTGGCTGATCGATAACGCGGTCACCTGGATTCGCGCGGCTCACCCCAGGAAGCTTGTCATCACCGGATTTGCCGCAACCGACCCGACGCCCGTGTCCGGCCGCACTATCGCGGAGCCGGCCGGCCTTGCCGCCGCGCGTGCCGCCAGCATCGCCGAAACGCTGCGGCGGCTTCTGCCGGGCATGATCGTGGAGACCCGCGCGCAAACGGGCGCCCTGCCCACGGACGAGCCGGAAGCGGACGGGCTACCCGGACAATCGCAACGCCGCGCGGAGATCCGTGCGGTGTTCTGAACACGGCCGATAGCGCGGCAGCCCAGCAGGACCGCCGCCTGCAAGCGGTTTGCGCACGATTACACGAACAGGCTGCCCACGTCTTCGCAACGATCCAGCGTGAGAATCGCGGCCACCAGATGTTCCGCCTGTTCCCGGCCACGCGGCAACGCGGCATGGGCAAGGCAATCGACAAACTTCGCGTGCTGCGCCGCAGGCGGCAGCGGGCGCGCCGGGCAGCCCAGCGCATCGGGCACCATCGCCTCCAGGAACGTCCCATCGTGGAGCCGGATGCCCATCGCCCCGCCGGTGCCCCGCTGCCAGGCCGGCGCCTTCGCAATACGCGGCCGCACCAGCGCCGATAGGGCCAGCACCTGCTGGTCGGCCAGCGTGTCGGCGCCAAAATCGTCGAGGCCGACGCCACCTTTTGTCAGCGCCAGCGCCGTCGTAAACGGTATGGAAAACTTCGCGTCGATCGCGACCGCCGGCGCCTGCTTGCGCTCCAGCGGATCGACCAGCATGTGCTGCACCTCATCGACCTCCACATCGATGCCGGCGACTGCGGCCGGGGCAAAACCGTGCCGGCCGCGCAGATCGAGCGCCATTTCGATAAACGGATGCGTTCCCCGGCAACTCGGCCAGGGCTTGAACGTCAGTTCCGTGCCCCAGAAATGCGTGCCCAGCCGATCGGCAAGATCGTCGGCCGAAAAGGCGCCACCGGCGTAAAGCGCGTAAAACCCGGCCCTGCCCTCCAGCGGGGCTTCGAACCCCGCAACCCCCTCTCTTGCCAGTAGCACCGCCGTAAGCGCGGCCTGGGCGGGAAAGGCCTCGCGCACCGCCCGCAGCACCGTCGTCCGGCTGTGTTTGATCTCGCCCGGCATGGTTGCCTGACACAGGACCATGGACAGCGCGTCCTTCACCTGCGCGGCATTCAGCCCCAGCAGGTTGGCCGCCCCGGCGGCGGCACCGTAGGCCGCGACGATGGGGGGCGGATACCATCCTCCCTCCTCCATGGGCTGCCTGAGCGAAAGCGCCATACGGCAGGCGATGTCGCCACCGACCGCCAGCGCCGTCAGGAAGCGCCGGCCATCCACCGGGCCTTCGGACTGCGCCAGCGCCAGCAGCACCGGGACGAGCGAGGCGTTGGGATGGGCCGGCGCGCGATCAAACGCGTCCTCGTAATCAACCGCATGGGCAAGGGCGCCATTCGCCAAGGCGGCGCCGACCGGCATGGCGCGTATGCCGGTACCAAGAATGCTGCACGGCCCCTCTCCACCGCGCGCGGCCAGCGTCACGAACGGCTGCGCTTCGTGCGCAAGGCCACTGGCGGCGTAGATCACCCCGGTTGCGTCCAGACATGCGCGGGCTGCGGCGGCGCGCGCATCGTCGGGCAAGCCCTCCCAGCGCATCGCGGCGATGTGCCGGGTCAGCATGTCACTGATGCCGGTTTCGGGCGACGCCATCATCGCGCCGCCAGCCGGGGGGCGAGGGACAGCAACACGATCGCCGCGATCAGAATGCCGGCGCCCACGAGTTCGGCCGGGCGCGGCATCTTCAATCCCCAGAACAAGGCGAGCAGAACCGATCCGCCAACCCCGGCGACCAGGCTCGCCGCGCGTTCCAGCGGCACGCAATAGGCATTTTCGCGCGGGTCCAGCAGGATCAGGATCGCCAGCACCGAAATCAACGTCAGCGTGCAGCCGATCCAGAACAGCGGCCACAGCACGGGGTCCGTCCACACACTGACGAAGCCCCAGGCAAGCTCGCCCGATTGGCCGCCGATGCCGGACGCGGACATCAGCGCGAGCGCTGCCACCGACAAGGGCAGCGCGATCATCTTTTCCTCGACGAAGTAGCGTCGGACTGAGGCGGCATCTCCGGTCTTGGAAATCTTGGTCATCACCGCGAGCCGGAGGAAATAGCCGATGGTGTAGAGCACGACCGTCACGATCGCGATGGGCGGCAGCTTGAGGCCGCCCCGATCGGTCAAGGTGATGAGCAAGGCCAGCAGCACCATGGCCAGCGCCGCCCAGCTCCACCAGCGTACGCGGCGTCCGAATACCATGTCCACCAGCGGCGCGATAACCAGGACATCGCCGCGCATGATGAGCTGGATGAACGGGATGCTCACATCCCGGATCGTGAACGACAGCGGCACCGTGAACAGCACGAGCGCGGTCCCCAGCCCCGAAAGCAGCGTATAGCGCGTCGGCACGGGCAAACGCATGCCGGCCACCCGCACGGCGTGGGCATCGCGGTGCCATCCCGAAAGCCAGATGAACGCCCACGTCAGGACCATGCTGATGATCAGCGAGGCCGGCAGCGTTTCCAGCCCGGTCAGCGGCCGTCCCAGGCCGGGATGCGTTACCGAGGTGACCAGACGCGTGACGATGACGTTCGGCAGATAGGCCAGCAGATAGAGGAAGACCGTGGCTTCCATCGGAAAAGCGGCCAGCGACAACCGACGGTGGCGCGCGCTCATGGCGCCGCTTCCACGATGACCATGTCGCTTTCTACGCGATAGCGCGCGTTGAGCCCCGCCTCGCCCGTCACCGCAGCCATGTAATCGATCACCGCCGCGAAATCCGCGGTCCCCGGCGCAGGCACGCGCGGTACCGCGTCGCGGCCAATCACCAGGGGCAGGAAGCCGGCCTGCCGCACCCGGCCATTGGCGATATCCAGCCGCGCGATCATCGACAGGCGCGCGGCTTTGGGGAAATTGTAAAGGCTGTCGAAATCGGGCTCCCATTCCTCCGCCAGAACGCGGATTTCATTGAAGCTCTTCGATGCCGCATGCGCCGGGTCCATTCGCAGGTCGGTCGCGAAGTTGCACAGCGAATAGAATACCGGTCTGCCGTCGATCACCTCGCAGCCCTTCAGGATATGGGCATGGCCACCGAAAATGGCATCAGCCCCCGCGGCGATCGCCGCACGGGCAACGTCGCGCTGATAGTCCGCGATCACCGCGCGCACGAAATGAATGCCCCAATGATGCGAAACAAGCACGACATCCGCTTCGCGCTTCGCCGCGCGGATATCCGCCTCCATCGCGGCAAGATCGGCACGATGGGGATAGGTGTGGGTGCGCGGCGGCGTGCCTGGCTGATCGTGTTCGATCTGCTCATAAACCGTGAAGGCGCGCATCGGCGCACAGCCCGGCCGGCGCTCGTCCGCCCAATAGCTGTGCGGCAGAATACTGGAATAGGCGAGGAAGGCGACGCGCGTTCCGTCAGGAAGCTGCCGTAGCACCGGGCGGCGCGCCTCGACGATATTGGCCCCCGCGCCAACTACGCCGATGCCGGCCGCCTGCAGGTGCCCGCGCGTTTCGAAGAAGGCGTCGGCGCCCCAGTCCATCACATGATTGCCGGCCATGGAGATCACGTCGAACCCGGCCCGGCCAAGCGCTGCGGCGCCTTCGGGACGGGCCAGTACGGCGTGGCGCGCCTGCGGAAGCCTTACGCCCCGCTCGGCGAAGCTGGTTTCAAGCTGGCCAAACACGATGTCGGCGCTTTGCAGGAGATCGGCCGTGCCCGCAAAACAGGCGTCATAGTCATCGCGATCCATCGCAAGGTCGCCCGTGGCGAGAACGGTGTGGATCACGATCTTCTCCCGCAAGGCCATGCGAAACGGAACCGGCGATGGCCTCTTTTCATCGGGCTACCGCGCCAACGGAACGAGCGCAAGCGCTTACATCATCGACGCCCGGATGCTTGGCGCGCGGTTGCAGATCACCGCGGGCGATCACACCCAACAAAACGCCGCCCGGCCAGTGAGGGGGCCGGGCGGCGTGGATGGTGCGGAGGGATACCCCCGCGCCAGGTCCGGAAGGGTAGATCAGTACACGTAGCTGGCGCGGAACAGGAACGTGCGGCCCGGCTCCATGTAATCCTTCTGGTAGCTCGGATTGTCGCCCTTGGTGGTGTAGTATTTCCACCCGCCCAGGATGTTGCCCACGTCGAAGTCCAGCGCGAAGTGCTTGTTGAAGTTGTAGCGCGAATGGAAATCGAGGCTGCGGTTGGGCTGGACCCACTTGTCGACCGCGTTGTCGCGCAGCGATTCGATGTACTTGCCGCGATAGTTGTACGAGAGCTTCGCCTCGACGCCGTACTTCTGGTAGGTCAGCGCCGCGTTATAGATCAGGTGCGGCGTGTTGACGAAGCGGATCGGCTTGCCGGCGCGATAGGCAAGGCCCGTTTCCGCGCTGGACTTCTGCACGGTGATGTTGCCCTCGATGCCGAAGCCGTCGAACGGCGGCGTGATGCCCTGCAGCCCCTTGATGATATTCAGCTCGACGCCGTAGATCGTCGCCCTCTGCCCGTTCTGCGGCTGGTCGATCACGACGGTGCCGACCGAAGTGTTGGCGTTGACCTCGTTCCCGCCGGTGAAAATGAAGTTCGAGATGCGCTTGTAGTACACGCCCGCCGAAACGATGCTGGTGGCATCGGGATAGGTTTCCAGCGAGAGATCGAGGTTGAGCGCCCGCGCCGCCTTGAGGTCCGGGTTGCCGCGCGAGATGCCGACCACTTCGCCCTTGGAATTGCGCGAAACCGACTGGCTGGCGGCGATGAACCCGTATTCGGGCGGGGAATAGCCGGTCCAGATCGCGGCGCGGACGACATTCTTGTCGTCGGGGCGCCAGATCGCGGTCACGCTGGGCAGCAGCACGTTGTAGCCCCGGTCGGTCGCGATGAAGCCGCTGCCGGCACTGTCGTCGGACCAGCCGACGTTGTGCGTCTCGCGGCGTTCGAAGCGCGTGCCGGCGATCACCTGCAGCGCGTCAAAGTGGAAATGAGCAAGGGCATAGGCGGCATAGACGCGCTCGGTGCCGCGCTTGCGCTGCGTCAGATCGGGCAATCCGCTGTCGGTGAAGCCGTTGGCCTTCATCGCGGCATTGATCGCGGCGACCACCTTGTCGCGGTTGAACACGTCGCCGTAATAGTACTGGCCGCCCAGCACGCTCATTACTTCCTTCTGGACGAGCCCCGACTGCTTGAGGTTGAGGCCATCGAGCGGCGTGCCCGAAAGATCGCCGCCGTAGCCGGGATAGTAATCGTACTGGCGCTTCGACTGGAGGAACTTGGCCCCGACCTTCACGTAATCGAGCACGCTGCCTTCGAAATTATAGCGCGCATCGAACCGGAAGGCGATGCGGCTGTCCTTCTGGCGGTCGCGCGATACGTTGAGCCCGTCGAACGGCAGCAGCGACGAGTCATGTTCGACATTGGCGGCGGGGCCGGTCAGGTCGACATGCGGGAAGCGCGGGTCGGCCGAGACCCAGTCCAACCCCTGCGCGTTGAGCGGATAAGTGCACTTGTCGCAGTTGTAGCTGATCGAATAGCTTTCCGGCGTGGCGCGCGAACCGCCCGAATAGCTGGCGTCGTAATCGAGTTGGAGCCGACCGGCATCGGTGTGGCCGCCCAGGTTGATCGTGTAGAGCGTCTGGTTCTGGTCGATCGTCGAGAAGTTGCGCGCGAACTGGAACGCCTGCGGGTTCCACACGCCGGAACGGCCGTTGAGCGACCAATACTGGCTGGAATTGCGGTCGGCATCGGTAATCACGCCATCACCGTCGGCATCGACGATCTGGCTGGTGGTATAGCTGTAGATGCGGCCCTTGGCGCCGGTGCCGATCACCGCCTTGTCGGGCTGGACCAGCGTGGTGTCATTAATGTTCACCTGCGTCAGCCGCGCGGTCTTGCGGCTGCGGTAATCGGTCACGTCGTTGGTGCCGCGCTGTTCCTGGTGCGAATACTGGCCGCGCAGGTAAAGCTGGGTATGATCGCCGTGATAGTCGAACGAGACGTTCCCGCCATAGCGCTTCTGCTGCAGGCGGCGGTAATCGAGATCGATCCCCGGCAGATGCATGTTGCTCTGGTCGATCGCTTCCTGGCTGTCCTTGCGCCAGCGATAGGGTTCCCATTCGCCGTCGTTTTCGGTTTCCTGCCCGTTGCCGTGGTTCATCCCGTAGTTGGCGGAGATGAACACGCCGAAGCGGCCATCAGCGAAGCGCTTGCCGAAATCGAGCTGGCCCTGATAGGTGCCCGCCGCTTCGCCCGCGTCCTTCGCCTGCTGGTTGAAGCCGGCCGCGCCATAGGCGCGCAGCGTCAGGTCGTTCTGGAAATCGAACGCGGTGGGCGTGCGGAAATCTATCGAGCCGCCGATGCCGTCACCATCCTGGTCGGGGGTCAGCGTCTTGGTCACACGGATCGAGGCAAGGCCGTTCGGCGGCAGCACGGTGAGCGAAACGTCGCGGCTGCCCGGATCGGTCTGCGCCACGCGCACGCCGTTGATATAGACCGCGTTGTACGTGCCCGAAAGGCCGCGAATGGCGACGTATTCGCCCTCGCCCGTGTCCTGGTTCACGATCACCGACAGGCCGGGAATGCGGGCCAGCGCATCGGCCACGTTGGCGTCGGGCAGCTTGCCCAGGTTGTCCGCCGAAATGATGTCGATGACGTTATCGGCCTTCTTCTTCTCCTCGATCGCGGCCACCGTGCTCAGGCGCTGGCCGGTGACCGTGATGGAATCGGGCGCATCGGCCGCTTCATCGGCGTGCGCGGCGGTGCCCGCGACGATCGACGCGATCGCCACAGACGCCCGGAACAGCGCGCGGCCCTGCCGCGCGCGCTTGTAACCTGCCATGTCGTTTCTCCCCAGGAACGCAAGAACCCCGACTGCGCCCCGCACCGGCGGGACGATCCGAAAAGGCAAGGCGCACCCGTTGCCGGAGGCGGAGAGCTTCCGGCGGGCGGGGCGTCTGCGAATCGATTTTTCAGTCAACTGGTATAAACCAGTTAGCCATTACATCGGCGTGACAGCTTTCGCGCCTGCATCAAAATATGGAACGGCCGCCGCGAAGCAGCCCATCGTCGCACCGCTTTCAACCTTCGGGTAGCAGCAGACCCGCAAGCAGCGGGCGATATGTTTCCAGATCGGGAACCTGCCAGTCCTTGCGCTTGCCCAGATCGTCGAAGCGGCGAAGCTGGATCGCGTCCTCGAACCAGCGGTTGCTTCGGAAAGAGCCCACTTCATCGGGGTTCATCGCGCCGCCCTGCAGTTGCAGGCTGAGCAGCGAAGCGCCGCTGAGGCCTTCCGCATAACCCGGCTCGACCGCGCAGAGATAACGCTTGGCATCGACATGCAGGCGGACCGGCTCGGTCACGTCAGGCGCGAAGAACGGAGAAAGAAACGCAGCCCCCGTCACCTCGTGACGCGCATCAATGCCTTTGTGCTCCGCAGCATTTCCGGCATCGTCAATGAATTGCCCGATATCGTGCAACAGCGATGCCGCCACCATGGCAGGCGAGCAGTCCTGCGTCCGCGCCAGATGCCCGCATTGCAGAACGTGCTCGATCTGGGAGATCTCCTCGCCGTAGTGATGGTCGCCGAATTCGTTGATAATTCGGAAAATCCTGTCAATTCTGGTCGTCGTCATTCGGTTTCCCGTCATTCCTGCCGCGGCAATGCAAGGCCTGCACATCGTTTTATGCAGCCCGGTACCGCTCCGGGCGTCGTCAATCTGTAGCAGTTTTGGACTATACCAAAAATATGACTGGCTGGCGACATTTGCAGACCGGCTGACGGCAACGGAGAAAGGCACGGGCATGAGCAGAAGCGGCGGCAACCGGCGCGATTTCCTCAAGGCGACGGCGCAGGCGGGCAGCGTGGCGGGCGCGCTTTCGGCAGGCGGACTGTGGTCGGGCCTGATCGATCGGGCGCTGGCGATCGCGCCGGCGGGCCACACGGGCTCGATCATGGATGTCGAGCACGTGGTCATCCACATGCAGGAAAACCGTTCGTTCGATCACTATCTCGGCATGTTGAACGGCGTGCGCGGGCTGGGCGATCCCCGCCCGCTGCGCCTGCCGGGTGGACGCGCGGTGTGGGCACAGCCTTCGGACCAGCATCCCGACGGGCATGTCCTGCCCTATCACGGCGATTCGCACACGACCCGATCGTTCACCGTCGACGGCGCGGACCAGTCGCACCGCGAGAACATGCACATCTTCCACCGGGGCCGCTACGACCGCTGGGGCCACACCGGCGAACTACACAACCGGATGCTGCACTACACCGCCGGCGACCTGCCGTTCTACTATGCCCTGGCGGACGCCTTCACCGTCTGCGACGCCTATCACTGCTCCACCATGACGCAGACCTATCCCAACCGGTTGCACCTGTTCACCGGCTGCAACGGTGGCGGCACGGTCGGCGGCGATCCGGAAATGAGCAACTATGGCGAGGACGAGACGCCCAGCGCCGACATGGCGACCGACCAGCCGCTGCGCGCCGACGCCTATCGCTGGACGACTTATGCCGAACGGCTGCAGCAGGCCGGCATCGCGTGGAAGGTCTATCAGGAATACGACAATTTCGGCGACAACCTGCTCTCGGTATTCCCGCCGTTCCGACCCTGCCCGCCCGATTCCGACCTATACCGCCGGGGGCGGGCCTGGGTCAGCGAACATCGGCAGGGGCCGGACCGCACCCGTTCGGACGGCGAACAGCTCGTCGCCGCGTTCCGTGCCGACGTGGCGGCGGGCCAGCTTCCGGCGGTCTCGTGGATCGTCACGGCAGCGGACCTGTCCGAACACCCCAAGGCCGAACCGTCCAAGGGCGAACACGTCACCGCAAAGCTGATCGAGGCGCTGATCGATCACCCGGACGTCTTCGCCAAGACTGTGTTCATCCTCAACTACGACGAGGCCGGGGGCTTCTTCGACCACATGCCGCCGCCGGTGCCGCCGGTGGGCGATTATCGCGGGCACAGCACCGTGCCACTCGACGGCGAGATGAAGGACTGGTCGGCCGAAAGCGCCTGGGCCGCCGAACATGGCGCGCGCCACCCCATCGGGCTGGGCATCCGCACGCCGACGATGCTGGTCTCGCCATGGAGCCGGGGCGGTTTCGTCTGCTCAGAACTGTTCGACCACACCTCGGTCCTGCGCTTTCTGGAGCGGCGCTTCGGCGTGCGCGAACCCAACATCAGCGCGTGGCGCCGCGCGGTATGCGGCGATCTGACTTCCGCGTTCGATTTCACGCGCGCCGATCCCTCGCGCCCGGCGCGCGCGCTGCCCGATACCGCCGATTTCCGCGACCGCGTGGCCCGCTCGGCGGCGGGCACCGCCAACGCCATTCCCGCGCGGCAGGAGCCCGCCGCGCAGATGCCCGGCCAGCGCCCGCATCGCCCCCTGCCCTATCGCCTCGCGGTGACGGGCGAAGTCACGCCCGCACGCCGCTTCCGTCTGTCGCTGGCGAACACAGGGACCAAGGGCGCGGCTTTCACCGTCCACGACAACACCGACCGGCAGGAGCCATGGCACTACACCATCGGCGCGGGCGACCGCTTCGCCAGCGAACAGTGGCACGATGCCCCCCTCCCCGCTGCCGACGCAACCGCCGACGCCTATGACCTCACCCTGCGCGGCCCCAACGGGCTGTGGCGGCGCTTCGCTGGGCCACTTGGCGCGCACGTTGAGGCGCTGTGTATCGACCGACCGGAAATGGATGCAGTGGAACTCGTGCTGGTCAATCGTGGAGCCGCGCCAGTGACGTTCGCGATCGCGCTCGATCCCGCCTACCGCGCGCAGACCGCGCCGATCCGCTCGGTGTCCGTGGCGCCGGGCAAGCGGGTGAGCGACCTGTGGCGGCTTGGCCCGAGCGACAACTGGTACGACCTCACCATCCGCACCGACAGCGAACCGGCCTTCCTGCGCCGCTTTGCCGGCAAGGTGGAAAACGGGCGCGCCGGGCGGACCGATCCCGGCATCGGCCCGATGCGCATCGAGGCCTGACCGCGTGCGGCGCGGTTGGCTGGCGGCGGGCGTGGCGCTCGCGCTCGCGGCAACCTCGGGCGCAGCGCAGGCGCCTTACGTGGCGCCGGCGCGCGTGCCGGACGGGGTGGCCGTGCTGCCCCTTCCCCCCGCGCCGGGCAGCCCGCAGGACAACGCCGATCTTGCCCTGTTTCGGGCCACCCGCGCGCTCGAGGGAAGCCCGCGCTGGCGGATGGCGACCGACGACGTGACCAATGCGCCGCTCGATCGCTATGCCTGCGCCATGGGGATGCGGATAGATGCTCGCCGCGCGCCGGCGCTGGCCGCGCTGCTCGACCGGATCGGCACGGGCGAGATGGTGGGACCGGTGAAGGAGCACTATCGCAAGGCGCGGCCCTATCTCGGCACGGATGCGCCCATTTGCGAGCCGCGCACCGATCATCTCGCGCGCAACGGCGATTATCCTTCGGGCCATGCCGCGAACGGCTGGCTGGAAGCACTGGTGCTGGTCCAGTTGCTGCCCGATCGCGCCACGCCGCTCCTCGCCCGTGCCCGCGCTTATGGCGAAAGCCGCGTGATCTGCGGTGTCCATTCGCACAGCGCGGTGCAAGCGGGCTGGCTTGCCGGCAGCGCGATGTTCGCGATGCTGCAGGCCTCGCCTGCCTATCACCGCGATCTTGTCGCTGCCGCGCGCGAACTGGCAAGGCTGCGCGCCCATGCCCCGGTGCCGGACCCGACCGCCTGCGCACGGGAAGCCGAACTGGGCGGGCAAGGACCCGGCCGCTAACCGCCGGCGCCGGCATCGTCCAGACGATACATACCGCGCCCCGAGGCTTCGCATCCGCCTTGCCCTTGACTTGCCGCACCAAGCTTGCCACACCGTTTGCATTCGAATGCAAATCCGAAGACGGAGAGTTGAGTGGCAATCTATCTCAAGCGTGGGGCGACGGCGGAAGCGAAGGCCGAGGGCGACCGGAAGGTACGCGATACGGTGGAAGCGGCGCTGGCCGACATCGAGGCGCGGGGCGACGTGGCCGTGCGCGAGATGAGCATACGTTTCGACGGGTGGGACCGCGAAGACTATCGCCTGAGCCAGGCCGAAATCGATGCCGCGGTCGATAGCCTGACCGCGCAGGAGCGCAAGGACATCGAGTTCGCGCAGACGCAGGTGCGCAACTTTGCGCAGATCCAGCGCGATTCCATGAAGGACGTGGAAGTCGAAACGATGCCCGGCGTGGTGCTGGGCCACAAGAACGTGCCGATCAACGCCGCCGGCTGCTACGTTCCGGGCGGCAAGTATCCGCTGCTGGCGTCGGCGCACATGTCGGTGATCACCGCCAAGGTGGCCGGCGTGAAGCGCGTCGTCACCTGCGCCCCACCGTTCCAGGGCAAGCCCGCCCGCGCCATCGTGGCCGCGCAAGCCTTGGCCGGGGCGGACGCGATCTATGCGCTGGGCGGCATCCAGGCGATCGGCGCCATGGCCATCGGCACGCAGACGATCGACCCGATCGACATTCTGGTCGGCCCCGGCAATGCCTTCGTGGCCGAAGCCAAGCGCCAGCTGTTCGGCCGCGTGGGCATCGACTTGTTCGCCGGCCCCACCGAAACCCTGATCATCGCCGACGAGATCGGTTGCGACCCGGAAATGGCCGCCACCGACATTCTCGGGCAGGTGGAACACGGCCCCGACAGCCCCGGCGTGCTGCTGACCAACAGCGAGAAGTTCGCGCGCGAAACGATGGCCGAGATCGAGCGCCTGTTGCAGATCCTCCCCACCGCCGATCATGCCCGCAAGGCGTGGGAGACCTATGGCGAGGTCATCGTGGCCGAAAGCTACGAGGAAATGGTCAGGATCGCTGACGAGATCGCCAGCGAGCACGTGCAGGTGATGACGGCCGATCCGGATTACTTCCTGCAGAACATGACCAACTACGGCGCCCTGTTCCTGGGCGCGCGCACCAACGTCAGCTTCGGCGACAAGGTGATCGGCACGAACCATACGCTGCCGACGAAGAAGGCGGCGCGCTATACCGGCGGGTTGTGGGTGGGCAAATTCCTCAAGACCTGCACCTACCAGAAGGTGCTCACCGACGAAGCGAGCGCGCTGGTGGGCGAATATTGCAGCCGGCTCTGCGCGCTGGAAGGCTTCGCCGGGCACGGCGAGCAGGCCAACCTGCGCGTGCGGCGCTATGGCGGGCGTGACGTGCCCTATGCCGGGCAGGCAACCCCGAGCGAACTGACGCGCGCCTGATGCTGCCCGCCACGCCGTCTTTCCGCCTGGACGGGCGCCGGGCCCTGGTGACCGGCGCCGGCAGGGGCATCGGGCTGGCGATGGCGGCGGCCCTTGCCGAAGCGGGCGCGGCGGTCACGCTCGCCGCGCGGACGCAAGGCGAAATCGAACAAGCAGCCGCCGCCATCGGGCAGGCGGGTGGCATGGCCGAGGCGGCCGTGCTCGACGTGGCGGACATGGGCGCGGTTGCCGCCTTCTTCGAAGGCCGGCCCGCGTTCCACGTCCTTGTCAACAACGCCGGAACCAACCGCCCCATGCCGATGTGGCAGGTGGACGAGGCCGATTACGACGCGGTGCTGGACCTCAACGTGAAAGCGGCGTTCTTCGTGGCGCAGCATTGCGTAAAGGCCATGCTGCGTGATGGCGTGAAGGGCAGCCTGATCCATATCGGCAGCCAGATGGGCCATGTCGGCGGGCCGAACCGGAGCCTGTACTGTGCCAGCAAGGGGGCGCTGGAAGGCATGAACAAGGCCTTCGCGCTCGACCTTGCGCCACACGGCATCCGCAGCAACACTATCGCGCCAACCTTCATCGAGACGCCAATGACCAAACCGTTCTTCGAAGACGAGGCATTCCGGTCCAGCGTGCTCCAGAAGATCAAGCTGGGCCGGCTCGGCACCGTGGAAGACCTGATGGGCGCGGCGCTGTTCCTCGCCGGCGATGCCAGCGCAATGGTGACGGGCACCAGCCTGGTCGTCGATGGCGGATGGACGGCGGAATGACATTCAAGGCACGCTTGAACGCCGGCGATTTGCTGGTCGGCACGTTCATCAAGACCCCATCGCCCATCGTGGTGGAAGTCCTGTCGTTGACGGCGCTGGACTGCCTGTGCCTCGATGCCGAGCACGCGCCGTTCGACCGGCGCGATATCGACCTGTGCGTCGCACTGGCCCGCGCGGCGGACAAGCCGGTTCTGGTCCGGGTGCCGGTCACCTCGCCCGAACAGATCCTTGGCGCGCTGGACTGCGGAGCAACCGGCGTGGTCGCGCCGCACGTCCGTTCCCGGGCGGAAGCGGAAGCGCTCGCGCGGTACGCGCACTATGGCGCGGGTGGCCGGGGCTATGCCGGATCATCGCGCGCGGCGGGCTATACCACGCGGACCATGGCCGATCACTTGGCCACAAGTGCGGCCAATACCGCCGTGATTGCCCAGATCGAAGACCCCGAAGCGGTGGACGCCATCGACGAGATCGCCGCCGTGCCGGGCATCGACGCGCTGTTCGTGGGACGTGCGGATCTGACCGTCGCCTATGGCGCGTCCAGCCAGGACGACCCGCAGGTGATCGCCGCCGTCGAAAAGATCTGCGCTGCCGGGCGTCGCCATGGCCGCCCGGTGGGCATGTTCGTGGCGCGGGCCGAAGACGTCCCGCTGTGGCGGCAGCACGGCGCGACGCTGTTCCTGCTGGAATCGGACCACGCCTTCCTGCTCAAGGGCGCCGCCGCCCTTCTGGACCGCACGCGCGCGTGACCGGACCGCCGGCCAGCATAACGGCCGCGGCGACGATGCTGGCGCGTGGGGAAACCACCGCCCGTGCCTTGCTGGATCAGGCGCTCGAGAAGCTGGATAGGGACGGCGATCGCTTCCACGCGATGCTGGCGTTCAATCCGCACGCGGCGCGGGACGCGGAGGCCGCCGACCGCGCCCGGTCGCAGGGCACCGCAGCGGGGCCGCTCCATGGCATTCCGCTGGTGCTCAAGGACAACATCGATCTTGCCGGTGTGCCCACCACGTCGGGCTGCCGCGCGCTTGCCGGCGCGATGCCCCGGCGATCGGCCATAATCGTCGAACGCCTGCGCGATGCGGGTGCGGTAATCGTCGGCAAGACCAACCTGTCCGAATTCTCGTTCGAAATCCGCTCGCGCAGTTCGCTGGGCGGCGACGTCCTCCATCCCCGGGCTCCGCACGCCAGCGCCGGGGGATCGAGCGGCGGCACGGCCGTTGCCGTGGCTCAGGGCTATGCGCTGGGCGGGATCGGCACGGACACCGGCGGTTCGATCCGAATCCCCGCAGCCTTCAACGGGCTGGTCGGATTCCGGCCCGCCCACGGCGCGCTGCCGATGCAGGGCATCGCCCCCCTCGCCCCGTCCACCGACACGGTCGGCCCGATCGCCCGAACGGTGGCGGACGCCGAATTGCTGCTCGCGGCGATGGGCCACGGTGTGTCCGTGTCCGCGCTGCCACGCCGGATCGGGGTGGTGCGCGAGGTGTTCGGCGCCAACGCCGCCGTGGATGCTGTATGCGCCACCGCGCTCGACCGGCTGGCCGAAGCGGGCGTCACGCTGGTTGACCTGCCCGCGCTGCCCGCCGACCTCAACCCCGGGCATGGCGAGCATATCGTGGATGCCGAGTTCGCGACGGCCTTCGATGCCTATCTCGCATCGAACTTCCTGCCCGGCTCCGCCCCTGCCTCGCTCGATGTGATCGTTGCCGGAGAGGCGTTTTTGCCCGATCATGCCAAGGCGCTCGCCGCGCGGATCGCGGCGAAGGACCGCGAAACCGCCAGCATCCTGGCACGGCACCAGGCCCTGGCAGGGCATCTCGGCGCGGCCTGCGCGGCGCTAGCTATCGATGCCCTCGTCTATCCGACCTCGCAGGCCATTCCGGACGATCTGGAAAACCCCAAGGGCGGCTGGGCTCCCGAGCTGGCGGCCCGCAGCGGCTGGCCGGCGCTGACGGTCTGCGCCGGGTTCGCCGCGAACGGCATGCCCGTGGGCATCGAATTCCTCGCTCCGCCGGTCAACGAGGGCGCGCTGTTCGCCCTTGCCCGGCTGATCGAGGCAACGGCCGTCTAAACCCGGCGCTTCCGCCTCTCTCGCACTTCCGAATTTTGCCGGCTTCGGTTCGCCCCGTGGCCGGCGAACGGCGCTTGCCGCGCGCACAAAAAATGACCGGACCCGATCAGGGCCCGGCCAGAGGGAGAACAGACAATGACGGGGCGGGAACCTGTCCCGCCCCGCGTGAAGATCAGAACTTCGTGCCGACGCGGACGCCGTAGGTACGCGGCGCGCCATAGGAGACTTGCATGCGCTGGCGGCGACCGATCACGCCGCTCAGCAGGACCGCGCGGTTGGTGAGGTTGTCGCCATAGATTTCCACGAAGGTACGGTCGTTCTTGTCGCTCCAGCGCAGCGAGGCATCGAACTTGTCGTAGGACTTCTGGAAATCCAGCGGGGTGTTGCGGTCGGTGACGTAGTAGCTGCTCGAATGCAGCCAGGTGCCCATCGGCGACAGCGTGCCGGCATCGCCGAGATCGAGATCGTAGGACACCGCAACGGTCGACTTGAACTTCGGCGACTGCGGAATGGACTTGCCGGCAAGGTTCAGCGAGACCGGGTCCGTGCCATTCGACAGGCCAAAGAAGTTGTTGCCGCTGATATAGCTCGTGTACTTGGCGTTCATGAACGCCGCGGTCGTGTCGATGTGCAGGCCAGCCACCGGATTGAGGCGCAGCGCGACTTCACCGCCATAGCTGCGTGCCTTGCCGGCCGAACCGAAGTAGGACACCAGCGGCGTATAGACGTTGATCTGCAGGTTCGAGAAGCGGTTGTAGAACACCGAAGCCTCGATCTGGCCCTTGCCGCCAAGGATCAGCGACTTGACGCCGCCTTCATAGGCCGAAACCTTCTGAGGCGCATAGGAAGCCGGGATCAGCGGGTTGCCGCCGGTGTCGTTCACGCCGCCGGACGCGAAGCCGGTGGACGCGGTGGCATAGATCATCGTCGAACGCGAAGGCGTGAACTGGATGCCCGCGCGCCAGGTCCAGCTGTTGAAGCCCGGCGAACCCTTCGTCGTCACATAGGGCGTGACGAAGTTGTAGGTGCCCGGCGCCGCGTCCGCGTAGTCGGAGAAGATGAACGCCTTCTTTTCGTGGCTGTAGCGCAGACCGCCGATCAGCTTCAGCTTGTCCGGCACGATGGCGTAGCTGGCCTGACCGAACGCGGCATAGGCGTTGGTGGTTATGTCCGAATCCGCCTTGAAGCCATTGGTGGTCGCGCCCGGCGCGGTGATCTTCTGCTGATAGGTCTCGAAGATCGAGTCATGCAGGTAATAGCCGCCGATCAACCATTCGAGCGGAGAGCGCGAGTTCGAGGCGAGTTGAATCTCCTGCGAAAACGCGTTGGACCGGGTGTTGGGTTCCTGGATGCCCGAGCCGTAGCCATAGGCTTCGAACACCTTGCTCGACTGGTCGTTGTCGGCGCTGCGATGCGCGCGGAAGTGGGTGTAGCCGGTGATCGACTTGACCGTCGCGAACCCGAGATCATAGGCGATCTGGCCCGAAACGTAGTCTTCCTTGATGTGTTCGAAAGGCTGATAGTCCCAATCGTTGGTCCACGCGCCGCCGGTGACCGGCAGGCCCACATCGCGCCCGGCAACGTTGGGCGAACCGTTGGGCACCGAGGGGTTTACCGCCAGGGGGCTGCCGTTGATCGACTGATAGCCCGTGGCCGGGTTGATCAGCGTGCCCGCGACCTTGTAGCCATAGGAACCCGCGCCCGCATCGTCACGGCGCCAGGTGCCAGCCCGCAGCGTCACTTCCAGGCGGCTGTCGGGCTTCCACTTCAGCACCACGCGCTGCGCGTTCTCGTTGAGGTCGTTCAGCACGACGTCCGAGGTGGTCGAACGGACATAGCCATCGTGGCGCTGGAACACGCCGGACACGCGCAGCTGCAGCGTATCGGACACGGGGATGTTGACGTATCCGTCGATCCGGGCCGAGTTGAAATTGCCCTTGTCGATATTGATACCCGCGCCAAGATCCTTCATCGGATCGGACGTGACGACGCTGACGTTGCCGCCGAAGGTGTTACGGCCGTACAGCGTGCCCTGCGGACCGCGCAGCACTTCCACGCGGGCCACGTCGAACAGCGGAATGCTCTGCTGCTGCGTGCGGCTCTGATAGATGCCGTCGACATAGAAGCCGATCACGGGGTCGGTCTGGGCGGAAACGAGGCTGGTGCGGACGCCGCGAATGGCCGGGAACGAGTCCGAACCCTGCGAACCCCAGGTAAAGCCGGGCGTGGCGAATTCGACGCGCGAGATGTTGTTGGCGTGCAGCCGCTCAAGCGCCTCGCCAGACAGGGCGGTGACGGCGATCGGCACGTCGCGCAGGCGTTCGCTGCGGCGCTGCGCGGTCACGATGATGTCCCCACCCACATCGGCCGATGCACCGGCGCCGGCGTCAGACTGCGGCGCGCCCTGCGCCAGAACCGGTGAAGCGGTCATCGCCATCGCGATGGCGGACGCCCCGAGGCAGAATTTGCGATGCATCGATTACTCCCCTTTCCCTCATTGGAATTTGACAGGAACTTATCGAGCCCGCGCCAACCCGTCGATATCTTTTTGCATTCGAAGTCACATTTTGTGATTGCGCATCGACCTGTTCAAAATAATCCTTATATCTCTGTATTTTAATTTCCATCAGCCGCACATATTGCGGCAGCACAACCTCGTTAAGACGCGCAGAAATGCCGCCCTCGTGCGACATTTTAACAACATATCTGATACCGAATGCATCGATCTGGTTGCCATCAGGCAAAACGCGCCGATTCTCCGATGATCAACTCGCCCGAGAACAGACGCTGTTCCGCCGGAACGGAAGGATCGTCGAGTCGCTCCATCAGCATCCCGACCGATGCTTCGGTCATCCGGTTGACCGGCTGGCGGATCGTCGTCAGCCGGTAGCTTTCCCACATGGCGGGGCCGGACCCGTCGAAACCCACGATCGAAAGGTCCTGCGGTATGCGCCGGGCGCAATCCTGGCGCGCGCCGTCCATGGCGCCGATGGCCATCATGTCACTGCCACAGACGATCGCGTCCAGCTGGGGTCTTTCCTGCAGGAGTGAGATCAGCCCCGCTCGTCCGGAAGCGTAGCTGTAGTCTCCGCGCACCACCGGAACATCGGTCATGCCGGCCGCCGCCAGGGTAGCCAGAGTGGCCTGGCGCCGTTCTTCGCCGACATAGCTGTCTTCGGGGCCGGCAATGACTCCGAAACGGCGATGCCCGCTGTCCAGCAGGCGCGTCACCAGATCGCGTTCGCCCTGGGCGGAATCGCACCGGATCGAACCGGCTCCGCCACCGCTGGCCATGCGGTTGTAAAGCACCACCGGAATGCGGTGACGGGCAAATTCCGCCAACTGGTCGTCCGACAGACGCACCGCCGCGATCACGCCGTCCACCGAATGGCGCCAGATCTGGTGGATGATCTGGTCGACATCGCTTTCGCTGCGCAGGCTAAACAGAAGAACGCGCATGTCGCGATCGGTCAGGCTGGCGCACAAACCCGCCAGCACTTCCGGATAGGTAAGGTTGGTATTGCTCGAGATCAGCACCGCCACAAGGTGGGTACGCTTGGAAATCAGCGCCTGCGCGAGGGCATTCGGCTTGTAGCCGATCTCCGCCGCCACCTTCAGGATTTTTTCGCGCTTCGCCTGCCCGATCGAGGCGTTGGGCGCGAAACACCGCGAAACCGCCGACTGCGAAACCCCGGCAAGGCGCGCGACATCGTAAGAGGTCGGCCGCCGCCCGGCCTTCGCCAGAAACGATTGAGCATCCGTGTCAGACTTGGTTTTCGCCATGAGATCCCGTCGCGCTTGCACTTGCGGCACTTCTAGGCCGTCGGTCGCAACAGGCAAGTTCGGCGTCGGATTAGGGCGGCGACACTGTCGCGCACAAGGGGCATGACAATTGCATTCGAATGCAATATACGGGCGCGCAGATTCCACCACAGGAGCGTATCCATGAGTGTCCCAGCCCCGCGCGGCTTCGAGAATCGCACGCGCTATGCCAAGGCCCCGGCGCGAGACCAGATTGCCGACAGCAGTTCGGTTTCGGATCTGGTCGCCGGCGTGCTGCGCGATGTGCGCACCCGCGGCGACGCCGCCGTGCACCAGTATTCCCGCGAGTTCGACAAGGCCGATCTCGACCAGTTCGAAGTCAGCGCCGCCGATCGCGCCGCCGCGGTGGCGGAACTCGATCCGCAGACCCGCGCGGACACCGAGTTCGCGATCGAGAACGTCCGCCGCTTCGCCGAAGCCCAGCTGGGGACCATCCTGCCGCTGGAAGTCGAGCCTATGCCGGGCCTGCACCTCGGGCATCGGGTGATTCCCATCGAGCGCGTCGGGGCTTATGTTCCGGGTGGCCGTTTCCCGCTGTTGTCGGCCCCGATCATGACGATCGTCCCCGGCAAGGTGGCCGGCTGCAGCGAAGTGGTGGCCTGTCTTCCCCCCAACGCGCACCGCGCCATGATCGCCGGGTGCCACCTCTCCGGCGCCGACCGCATTTTCCGCATCGGCGGCGCACAGGCCATCGCGGCCATGGCGTTCGGAACCGAAAGCGTGCCGCAGGTCAACAAGATCATGGGCCCCGGCAACGCGTTCGTGAACGAGGCCAAGCGCCAGGTGTTCGGGCCGGTGGGCATCGACCAGCTGGCCGGACCTTCCGAAATCTTCGTGGTGGCCGACGAGACCGGCGATCCCGAACTGATCGCCACCGATCTGCTCGGCCAGGCGGAGCATGACATCCGCACGCGCGTGGGCCTGATCACCACCGACAGCAAGCTGGCCGAAGAAACCGTGGCCGCTGTGGAACGCCAGCTCAAGACGCTCGCTACCGCCGCCGTCGCCAGCGAAAGCTGGCGCGATTACGGCGAAGTGGTGATCTGCGCGGACGAGGCAGCGATGATCGCCTATTCCGACTACGTGGCTGCCGAACACCTGCAGGTCCACACCCGCGATCCGCACGCCTTCTCCCACAAGCTGCGCAACTACGGGTCGCTGTTCATCGGTGAAAACGCCAGCGTGGTCTATTCCGACAAGAACGTGGGCACCAACCACACGCTGCCCACCATGGGCGCCGGCCGCTATACCGGCGGCCTGTGGGTCGGCAGCTACGTGAAGATCGCCACCCACCAGTGGCTTGACGATAGCGCGGTGCGCGCGGTCGCCCCGCCGGCGATGCGGCAGAGCGGCAGCGAAGGGCTGGAAGGCCACCAGAAGGCCGCCGCGATCCGCCTCGAACGCCAGAAGGCCAACGCCTGATTTCGTCCGCAGGCCGTCACCGCGAGACGCCTCGCGGTGACGGCCGGGATATAATCGGACAGACAGCCCTTCGGGACACGCAAAAAGGCCCGCGAACCACCAGGTTCGCGGGCCTTTTCACATGCAGTCGAGGGGCTCAGCCGAAGATCGGCGCCGCCGGACTGTCGGTTCCGCGTACCACAAACGCCTTGGCCGGCACCGAAGCGGTGTTCCGGAACGCATGGGCGAGGCCGGTCGGGATGGTGAGCGTATCGCCCGCCCCCAGCAGAAGCGCTTCGCTGCCCCAGCTTACCTCCAGCGTCCCTTCCTGCACGATCAGCACTTCCGCTTCGGCGCGGGCGTGCATCGGAACATAGGCACCGGTCTGCAACGTCAGCAGGCGCAACTGGAACCCGTGCGGCCACCAGCCCGCAATCGGGCCAGCCGCGAAACCGTCTCCGCTGGCGCCCACCGCGATCAGACCGGCCTCCTCGACGCCTTCGCGCGCGAGAGGCGAATCCGGGTTCGCCACGGCATCGCCCCAGCGGACGATGCACTGCATCAGCTTCTCGATCGGCGGGGTGGCGAGTTCGCGCAGTTGGCTCTCGTCGAGAGGGGCCTCAAGCTCCATCTGGCGCAGGGTGTGCTCACCCTCGCTGGTATCGATCAGTTGCCCGCCCTTGACGAGCTTCAGTCCGAATCCTTCGGCCGCCTCGAACACCGCCGGCGCCCAGGTGACCTTGCCCGGATCGTCTTCGCCCAGCACGGTGAACAGCATGCCCAGGCCATCGTCGATCTTTTCGAAGCCGCGGAACATGTGGATCGGCACCGACACGACGTCGCCCGGTCCGATGTCCAGCGTGCCATCCTCGCGGTTCGGCCCGAACAGCAGCCGCCAGTGCCCGGAATGGACCATGAAGACCTCGGCGGTATCATGGCTGTGCTGCGAATTGACGCAGCCGAAGGGCTGGCGCGCCGCCCCGATGTTGAAACCGTGCTTTTCAGTTATGTGCACGAACTGGTCGGTGCTTTCGGACACGCCCGGACCGATGATTGTGAAGTTCTCCTTCTCTGTCGACCCCGGCGTGCGGGTATCGATGAAGGCGGTGCGGCAAGGCACGAGATCGGCATAACGCACCAGGCGCTGCGCCATGGCCTCTCGGGTCCACTCGGTCACGATAAGCTCCAAACTTGATGTTGCATTCGAATGCAAATCTGGTAGGTCAAGACCGGGGAAAGCGCAAGGCCGAGTTTTCGCTTTTCGGATTAGGCCTGCACTGAAACGAGAAAAGAGACCGCCTTCGATGCTGCCGGCCGAGAGCACCGTACCCGTCCTGTTCCTGCCCGGAACATTGTGCGATGCGCGCGTTTTCGCCGCGATCTCGGGCGCGCTATCCGCCGAACGCACGCTTCATGCCGATCTGACGCAAGATACGTCGGTGCAAGACGCGGCCGAAAGGCTGCTGGCGACGGCGCCGGACCGGTTCATCGCCGTGGGTTTTTCTCTCGGCGCCATCGTTGCGCTGGAACTCGCCGCCCGTGCGCCGCACCGGATCGCGGCCATGGCCCTGATCGCCGGCAACGCGCGGCCTGTGCCAGAGGCCGATCATGCCGCCCGTCGCGCCGCGGTGGCCGGTGTCGATCCCGCAACGCTCGTCAGCGAACAGCTCTGGTCACGGTATGTCCACCCGTCGCGCAGCGATGAAAAGTGCCTTCGCGCGCTGATCATCGCCATGGCGAACGCGTGCCCGCCGGGCACGGCCGAACGGCAGACCGAGATCGCGCTTTCACGCCCCGACAACCGCCCGCGCCTTGCCCGCATGGACATGCCGACACTCGTGCTTTCGGGCGCGCAGGACGTCGTCGCGCCCGAAGAGCTGCAGGCCGAAATGGCCAACGCCCTGCCCTGGGCGACATGGACCGAGGTTGCCAATGCGGGGCACTTCCTGCTTCTTGAGCAACCCGCCGCCTGTTCCGCCGCGTTTTCCACCTGGCTCGGGCAGGTCGATCTTCACCAATCGCGCGCAGAACGTCAGTGCGCAAACATCTCAACCTATTCCAACGCGTCGGAGGTATCGTGACCGAAAGCAATCCCAAGCCCGTAAAGCCGGTCGAATCCGCGAAAGCGGCCGCGCCCTCCGGCGGCAGCGTCCTTCAGGTGGAGCGCCGCGATTTCACGCAGCTGGTGCCCGAAAACCGGCCGCGGGTGCAGTCGATGCGCGGGTTCGACGAATCCTATACCGACATCGTCGACTACATCATCCGCTGTACCCACCGCATCTGGGACGAGCGCGACGTGGGGCTGATCTACAGCCACTACACCCACAACTGCGTTGCCTACACCACGCTGGGCACGATGTATGACCGCGAGACGCACATCCGCGACACGATCCAGCGGCTTGTCGAGTTTCCGGACCGCCGTGGCATGGCGCAGCAGGTGATCTGGCGCGGCAACGACGTGGACGGCTTCTACACCAGCCACATGACCCACGGGCTGGGCCGCCACTCCGAGTTCGGTTCGTGGGGCAAGCCCACCGGTCGGACGTTCTGCACCCGCACCGTTGCCGAATGCATGATCCTGGAAAACAAGATCTACAAGGAATGGATCGTCCGCGACAACATGGGCCCGCTGATCCAGGTCGGCGTCGACCCGCAAGTGTTCGCCGAAGGGCTGGCGCGGAAGAAGTTCGAAAACGGCGAGACGGTGCTGGACCTTGCCGAGAACCGGCGCCTGCTGGGCCAGTATCCGCCCGAAAGCGAAGCCGACCTTTCGATCGCCCACAACGAAGGCGAGGAACAGCTGCTCCGCTGGCTGCACCACATCTACAACAAGCGCATGTTCGGCCTGATCCGCGACATCTACGCGCCCAATTGCCAGTGGCATGGCCCCTTGATGCGCGAACTGGGCGGCGTTGCGGCGGTGCTGCAGCAGACGATGCGCCTGGTCGCCCTGATCCCGGATTGCGCCTTCGTGCCGCAGCATATCTGCTCGGTCGACAGCGAAGAGGGCGGCACCAAGTATGCCCTGCGCTGGACCATGGACGGTCACCACATGGGCTACGGCTCGCTCGGCGCGCCGACCGGCCACCACCTTTCCGTGATGGGCGTCACCCACTTCCACATTCGCGACGGCAAGATCGTCGACGAATGGGTTGTCTATGATGAACTCTCGATGCTGGTCCAGATCAAGCTCGCCGAACTGCAGCGCGCCGCCTGATCGCATCCGTGCTTGCCGTGCGGCCCCCACCGCGCGGCAAGCCCTCCCGCCCTCCCGTTCAGCGGACCGATCCCATGTCCATTCCCGCCGCTTCCGTTCCGCTGCCGCACTCCGATCCAGCCTCGGCCGAACCCGGCCTTGGGCGTCAGGTGCTGGTCTTCGTGCTGCTGCTTGCCTGCGAGTTCCTCTATGGCTGGGCCTGGAACACGGTGGACGTGCTGCGGCCCTACATCCGGGAATCGCTGGGGCTTTCGCTGATCGAGGCGGGCTCGGCCTATTCGGCGCAGGGCGCGGGCGCGCTAACCGGGGCCATCGTGCTGGGGCAGATCGCGGATCGCATCGGGCGCCGCCGCGTCCTGTCGGGCCTCGTGTTCGGCTACGGTGTGCTGCTGCTCGCCGGCATGATCGTTGCGAGCTACCCGCAGCTTCTGCTTCAGCGTTTCCTGCTCGGCTTCTTTGCCGGCGGTTCGTTCCCGGTGGTGGTGGGCATCTACATCAACCTGTTCCAGCCCACCTTGCGCGGCCGCCTTGCCGGCACGCTCAACGCTGCCTTCAGCCTGTCAATCGTCATGCTCGGCGTGGCGATGGGGCTGGTCGCGCCGGGCAACTGGAAACACCTGCTGCTGATCGGGGGCATTCCTCCCCTCGCCCTGGCCTTGCTTGTCCTTGCCGCCATCCCCACAGGATCGCGCATGGATCGCGGGGCGCGCGGCGGGGTATCGCGCCTGCCGGTCAGCGAACTGTTCGCGCCGGGTCTGCGCCGGCAGACGCTGATGCTGGCGACCATGGCCGGCCTCAATTTCTTCGGATACGCGGCGTTCAGCGGCTGGCTCACAACCTACCTGACCGGCGAACGCGGGTTCAGCGCCCAGACCGCCGGCGCGCTGGTTGCCTGGCAGTTCAGCGGCAATATCGTGGGCGGCTTCTTCTGGGGCTGGGCCGCCGATCGCTTCGGGCGCCGCTTCAACGCCATCGGCTTCCTCATCGCTTCGGGCGCGATCGCGGTCTATCTGCTGGGGCCGGCGGACCCGACGGTGCTGAAACTGGCCGGGCTCATCTATGGCGCCGCACTGTGCTCCAGCGTGATCTGGGGACCGTGGATGGCCGAACTCTATCCGCCGCACCTGCAATCGACGGCCGCCTCGATCTTCAACTGGGGCCGGGTGATCAGCTTCTTCGCGCCGATCATCACCGCGCAGATCGCGCAGTCCTTCAGCCTGGCAACGGCGATGCTGCTCGGTGCAGCGTCGTTCACAACGGCAGCCGTAATCTGGCTCATGCAGCGGGAAACGCTGCAGCGGAGGTAGGCGGCAACCGACTCTTCCCCTCCCGCCTAGCGGCGATTGCCAGACATGCACGATAACGCTACCATGGCTGTCAATGCATTGATGCCGGAGGACGCGTAGCTCATCTCCCCGGCATCGATCGACGACAAGCGTGAAGGCGCTGCGCCCCGGGAGACTGCAAGGAGCCATGGCCCACATTCTGGACGAAGTCCTGCCGATACTGGGCGGAATCCTGGCGCCACACGGTCCGCCAGCACCGGGCGCGGCGGCCAGCTATGTGCCCGGCGACTTCAGCGTGCACTTCTTCCTCCAGCTGACCCTGATCATCCTGGCCTGTCAGGTCGTGGGCCGGATCGGGCAGAAGTTCCTCGGCCAGCCGCAGGTGGTCGGCGAGATGATCGCGGGCGTGCTTCTCGGTCCTTCGCTGCTGGGGTTGCTCGCGCCCGGCCTGCAGGCGGCCATCTTCCCTGCGGAAACGCGCAATGTGCTGTATGCAGGGTCGCAGCTTGGTGTGGCGCTCTACATGTTCCTGGTGGGGCTGACGTTCAGCCCCGCGCACTTCCGCGCGAAGGCGCGCAGCGCGGCCGCCGTCTCGGTCTCGGGCATCGCCGCGCCGTTCGCGATCGCGGTGGTCATCACGCCGTTCCTGCTCGACGTGCCGGGCCTGTTTGCGGCGAACATCGGCCGCACCAGCGCCACGCTGTTCACGGGCGCCTGCATCGCGCTGACGGCCTTCCCGATGCTGGCGCGGATCATCAACGAGCGCGGCCTGTCCGAAAGCCCGCTGGGCACGCTCTCGCTCACCGCCGGCGCGTTCGACGATGCCGCGTCATGGTGCGTGCTGGCGGTGGTGCTTGCCACGTTCGGCGGTGGCGCGGGAATCGCGGTCATCGCCATCGGGGGAGCGCTTCTCTACGCGGGCCTGCTGTTCGCGTTCGGCCGGCGCCTGCTGGTCCCGCTGGGCCATGCGGTCGAACAGCGCGGAGAAATGAGCATGGCCGTGCTGGCAAGTGCGCTGATGCTGCTGTGCCTTTCGGCCTTTCTGATGGACGCGATCGGCATCCACGCCATCTTCGGCGGGTTCATCCTGGGCGTGTTCATGCCGCGCGGGCTTTTCGCCGAAGAGCTGAAGCGCAGGGTCGAGCCGCTCACGGTGGTGATGCTGCTGCCGATGTTCTTCACCTATTCGGGGCTGAACACGCGCATGGACATGATCGGCTCGTGGCCGCTGTTCCTGCTGGCGCTCGGCATCCTGGCCGCGTCGATCCTTGCGAAGTTCGGGGCCTGCTACCTCGCCGCGCGGCTGTGCGGAGAGGACAATCCCACCGCGCTCGGCATCGGCGCGCTGATGAATTCGCGCGGGCTGATGGAACTGATCATCATCAACATCGGCCTGCAGAAGGGCCTGATTGGGCCGACGCTGTTCGCGATGCTGGTGTTCATGGCGATCGTGACGACGATGATGGCCGGCCCGTTGTTCGAACTGGTCTACGGCTCGCGCCGCATGGCGCGGCAGGACATCGCCGTGCCGGCCGAGTGACCGGCCGGCGCCAGCATCAGGTCATGAGGCTGTCGTCGGCCAGTAGGTCGCATAGCGCTCATGGGCGATCCTGAAATAGGGCACGAGGCGGACCGGGGCACCCGTCGATGACGGCACGGTGAAGTGCAGCGGCTCCGGGCCGGGGCGAATCCGGTCCAGAATATCCTCCGGATCGCCAGCCAGTTGCGGCGGCGTGAACGGGCCATCGTTATAGGCGCCATAGAGGCGTTCGTTGACGATCACATCGGCCCCCTCCTGCAGACCTTCATGGCCGAGCGCGCCGGCCAGCACGAGCGGACCGTACGTGAACGCCACGATGTCCGGCGCGGCGGGCGCGCGGTCGATCGCGAGATGCATGGCCAGCACCAGCTCCACCTGATCGCCGTTCTCCCAGGCGCGGCGCACGTCAATGAAACGACCGGGGCTTTGCGACCGCGCGACCTCGCGCCCGTTCACGAGCACGGTCGCCTCCTTGCTCCAGCGCGGGTGACGTAGCTTGAGCGTCGCTTCGGTCGGGCGCTTCAACGCCCATTTCAGCAAGGTCGACGGGCGCTCGGGGAAAGCGGTGGTCTGGGTCAACACCGCATCGCGTTCGGCCCAGCGCACGGTCGAGGGGATGAACAGGTTCACGACGATACTGTCGTCATCCCGGAAATAGATCGAATCGCGATACTTGACGTGGTTTTCCATGCCCGTGCCGGTGCAGCACCAGAACGAATCCTCGGGCGTGTGGTACAGCTTCATGTAGCCCGGCCGTGCGCCCTGGAAATAGGTGACCATGCCGCTGTCCGGGTCCTGCGACGCAAGAATGCCGTTGTACAGCACGCGCTCGTAGTAATCGGCATAATCGGCCTGTGGATCGCGCAGGAACAGCGCGCGGGTCAGGCGGAGCATGTTGTGCTGGCAGCACGTCTCGCCGCCCTTCGCCGAGAACACGTGGCTGGCGAAATCGGCCATCGGGAAGAAGTGTTCGTTGTCGCCGTGGCCGCCGGTCGCGAACGAGCGGGTCTGCGCCACCGTCTTCCAGAAGAACGCGGCGGCATTGCGGTAAGCGGTGTCGCCCGTGGCTTCGTAGACCCGTGCGAAGCCGACGATCTTGGGGATCTGCGTGTTGGCATGAAGCCCGTCGAGATGATCGCGCTCCTGCGACAGCGGCTCCAGGATCGCCTTGTGCGAAAAGCGGCGGGCAAGGTCGCGGTATGCGGGCTTGCCGGTCATGGCATGGAGATCGGCGAAAACCTCGTTCATGCCGCCGTGCTCGGTATCGAGCATCGCCTCGAATTGCGCGTCGGTCAGCGGGGCGGTGGCGATCACCGCCCAATCGGCAAGGCGCAGCAGAACCTCGCGCGATCGGGCGCTCTCGGCCAGCAGCGCCCCGTCGCGCAGCCCCGCGAAGATCTTGTGCAGCGTGTACCAGGGCACGCCCGTGATCGGCTCCCCGCGCAGATGCGCCGCAACCAGCGCTGGCCCCTTGGGAAACGCGCAGACCAGGCCGATGCCCGACGCCCGCTGGCATGCGCCCAGTTCGTCGGCGATATAGTCCACCCGCTGCCGGAAGCGGCGATCACGGGTCGATCGCCACGCCAGCGCGCAGGCCGACAGATAGTGGCCAAGCGTATGGCCGTGGCAGTTGATATCCTCCCAGATGCCCGCGGACTCCCAGCCGCCATAGACGGGTGCCCTGGGCGCGAGCCCCGCGTTGACCCGGAAGTTGTGCAACAGCCGGTCGGGCTGCAGGCGCAGCAGATAGGCTTCGGTCATGCGCTGGGCGTGCAGGAACGGGCCTTCGCCCAGATCGACGTCGGCCAGATCGAACGGCCGCAGCGCCGGCGCGGGCACGCCTCCCGCCGGTGCGGGCGTCGCCCCTTCCACGGCGGCCGGCGCAAGGCCGGCGGCCAGCGCCGCGGTCGCGGCGGAACAGAGGAAGTCGCGGCGCGAATGGCCACAGCAGGAAGCGTGGTTCATGGTTTTCCCTCGCACGGGTCCGAACTCAGTCCGGCCGCGATCCATCCGGACGAAGCAGGGCGGCTTCCCCCCAGTTGACCGGAATGTCCGCGGCACTGGCGCTCGCCTGGCGGGTCACCAGTTCGACGATCCTGACCCCCGCGATGTCCGCCGACAGCGGTTGCGCGGGCTCGCCCCGCCGCAGCGGCCGCGACCGGGCCAGCAGCCGGCCATCGCCGTACACCAGGAACGTGACGGGCGCCGCATCGGGCGCGGCGGAATCGTCGATCCCCACCCGCGCGCGGAATTGGCGATAGCCCGCGCTGCGCACTTCCAGCCGCGAATTGGCGAGCACGCCGATGCCGTTGCCAAGCCATTGCCCGGCGATGCGCTGCGGCTGGTCGAACGGCGTGCGGTCCACCCGCGCGCCACCCCAGCCGCCATAGCGCGGGAAATCGCCCTTGCCGCGCGTGCCCTGCCACTGCAGCGGCGCGCGGTGGACCAGCGGGTCCGGTTGCGGCGTCCTCACCCCGTCCACCGCCGGATTGACGCTGCCGGGCTGCTCGGACAGGTAGACACCGTCCGCCAGCAGGCGTGTTCCCCGCGCGGTGAAGATCAGCGTTTCGCGCGACGCGAGGTGAAGCTCCTTCTCGCCAGTGAAGCGGGATTGCTCGCCCGACCACAGATCGGTCAGCCCGATCTCCACCGCATCGGCGAAGGTCAGGTGTGCGGCGGTCAGTTTCATGTCCACCGGGCCGCTGCCCCGGTTGAACACCGCCACCGCCTTGTCGCCGCTCGCCAGCGTCTTGACGAAGATCTGAACCTCGTCGCTATCGAACGCGAGCGTCGCCTGGTTGCCGGCCGGGTCCTGATCGATCGCGATGATGCGTTCGTTGCCCAGCAGTTCCAGCAGCGCCGGCGATGCGTGGCGCAAGTCATAGCCGATGAACAGCGGCGCATTGACCATCGCCCACAGCGCGAAGTGCGATCGCGCCTCGGTCAGGTGATGCTCGTCGAAATCGCCGGTGCCGACGAACAGCATGTCGGGATCGTTCCACGAGCCGGGGTGCGCATAGAGCGGCCGGCGCGCGACGGTATCGAGATTGTGCAACATCCTGGCCCAGCTCGGCGCAATGTCCTCGCTGGTGCGCGAAATGCCGCCGACATCCTTGCCCCAGGCGCGCACGTCGGCCGAGCCCCACAGGCAGATAGAGAAGATATAGTGGCCGTCGGGCCGGTAGCGCTGGATCGCATCGGCCACTTCGCCATAGAGGCGCCGCACCGCGGCCACGTCGGTCCGCGCCAGGCTATCGGAATCCACCAGCGGCGGCAGCGCGCGATAGCGCCCGGAGCGCACTTCGGGGTGGTCCGCCGGCAGCCCGCGAATGCCGCAGCCGTCCACCTTGATGAAATCGAAGCCCCAGTCCTGGAAATAGAGACGGATGTCCTGATCGATATGGCCATAGAGGCCGACTTCGCGCTCCGCCACGCTGCCCTCGGGCTGGTTCGGCATCGTCGAGGTATAGACCTGCCCGCACGAATTGCGCCCGATGTCGCTGTAGATGCCGGCCTTGAATCCCATCGCGTGGAGGCGATCGGTGAAGGGGCGCAAGCTGGGATCGCCCCCCGGCACAATGGTCGAGGGAAACTGGGCCGTGCGGGGCATCATCCGGCCGTCCGGCTGGCGCCGCTTGAGCCACCAGCCATCATCGAGGTTGATGTAGCGATAGCCTTTGGCGGCAAGCCCCGAACGGAGGATCGCCTCCGCCGAACCCATGATCTTCTCCTCCGAAATGTCCGAGGTGAAGGCGTTCCACGAATTCCACCCCATCGGCGGCAGGGCGGCATCGCCACGTTCGTTGGCGGTCCACCGCCCGGTGGGGTCCAGCGGGTCCGCCAAGGCGGAAACCGGGACATGGGCCAACGCCAACGCGGCGATGGCGGGCGCGATCCGGTGCAACCGGTGCTTCACCGCTTCAGCTCCCGACCGAAGAAGGGCAGCACCTCGTCCTGGAAGCGGAAGGCGACACGGCTGACATGGGTGCCGGGATAGATGGTGAAGCTGTTCGCCACCCCGTAGCCATCGAGCAGGTCGTGGAGCTTCTGGGCATCCACCTTCAAGCTGTCCTGATCGCCCACGTCGATCGCGATCGCGCGATACTGGCGGAGGTTGCCGATGTATTGATCGGCAAAGGAGAGCGGCGCGTTGGCCGCCCACCGGGCGATGACGTCGGGCCTTGTCACGCCGTTCTCGACGGGCAGGTCCAGGTAGAGCGGCGGCTTCTTCGGATTGGGAGACCAGGCCGCCGCCACCGCGAACTGGGCGCGCAGCGGGAACGGAAGCTTCGCCGAATCCCCCGGCGACGTCACGCTGGCCAGCGCGGCCGCCGCTTCCGGGGTGAGCGGATCGGCGGCGCGGGCCGAAAGGCAGCACGGCGACATCATGTAGAGTGCGCCGAACGTGTCGGCGTGCTTCATCCCGATCCGCGCCGTGCCGTAGCCGCCCATCGAATGCCCGGCGAGCCCACGGCTCAGGCGATCGGGTATCGTGCGATAGTGCGCATCGACGTAGCGGACCAGATCGCGCGAAACGAACGTCTCGAAATCGCCAGTGGTCATCGAGCCCGAATACATCGACCCGTTGTAGGCGGTCTTGGTATCGGGGATCACCACGATCATGTCCGGCAGGCCCTTGGCATAGGCGTTGGCGATCGTCTGCGGCACGTGGATCTCCTGGACCCATTGTTCGGCGCCGATCGAATAGCCGTGCAGCGCATAGAGCACCGGATAGCGCCGCTTGGGCTGGGTGGCGTAGTTTGGCGGCAGCACGACGAGCACCGTCCGGTCCGCCGCCTCGCCTTCCAGATTGCCTTCGAGCGCCGCGCCGTGGACCGTGATGGTCTGCACCGTCAGCCGCGGCGCGCCGGCGACGACCGGCGGACTCTCGGTCACCGCCTGGGAAAACGCCGGGGACGCCGCGAAACTGGCGCCGATGAGGACAAGCCCGGCGAGAAGACCTTTCCGATTGAATAACAAGTATTTGCCCACGTTCAGTTCCTTTCCTTCACGACGCGCCCGGTGCCAGTTGCAGGCCCGGGCCGTTCAGTATCACGCTCTTCCCCGGCGCCAGCCGCACGCTGCGGCGCGCATCGCCACACCGGACGACCAGCGAACCGGGGACATCGGCGGTCAGCACCGCCCGTTCCAGCCGTCCGCCCCGCCACGCGATATCGACGCCAATCGCCCCGCGCGCGCGCAGGCCGCACACCGATCCGGACGGCCAGGCGCGCGGCAGCGCGGGCAACAGCAGCAGTTCCCCGTCGCGGCTCTGCATCAGCATCTCGGCCACGGCGCGGGTGCCGCCGAAATTGCCGTCGATCTGAAAGGGCGGATGCGCATCGAACAGGTTGGGATACGTGCGCTCGGCCCCCAGCAGGAAAACGAGGATGCGATGCGCATGGTCGCCATCGCGGAGCCTGGCCCACAGGTTGGCCCGCCACGCTGTCGCCCAGCCGGTCGATTCATCGCCGCGCAGCTCCAGCGACCGCCGCGCCGCGCGCGCCAGCGCCGGGGTCGTATCGGGATCGATCTGGCCGCTGGGAAACAGGCCATAGAGATGGGAGACGTGCCGGTGATGCGGATCGGGGGCGGCGGCGTCCCAATCGGCCTGCCATTCCTGAAGCTGCCCTTGCGCGCCGATGCGGTCGGGCGCCAGCCGCGCGCGCGTGGCGCGGAGCTGCGCCGCGAAACCGGCATCGGTATGCAGGATGGCGGCGGCTTGTGCCGTCCGGTCGAACAGGTCGCGCAGGATCTGCTGGTCCATCGCCGGCCCCGCGCACAGCGACGCCCCTTGGGGGTGCTCGTTCTCGGGCGACAGCGACGGGTTGGTCACGAGATATCCGCTGGCCGGATCGGTCTGCAGCGTATCGAGGAAGAACAGCGCCGCCCCGCGCATCAGCGGATAGACCGTGCGCAGATAGGCGATGTCGCGCCCGTAGTCGTAGCGGTCCCACAGATGGAGGCACAACCACGCCCCGCCTATCGGCCACAGGCCGTATTGCGCCCCGTCGATCGGCGCCGTTGCCCGCCAGCCATCGGTATTGTGATGCGCCACCCAGCCGCGCGCGCCGTACATCGCGCGCGCGGTGCGTTCGCCCGAGATCGCCAGTTCGCGGACCAGTTGCACGAGCGGCGCGACGCATTCCGGCAGGGCCGTCACTTCCGCCGGCCAGTAGTTCATCTCGGTGTTGATGTTGATCGTGTACTTCGAGCCCCACGGCGGCTGCGGCGCATCGTTCCACAGACCCTGCAGGTTGGCCGGCGAGCCGCCGCGGCGCGACGAGCTGATCAGCAGGTAGCGCCCGTAATCGAAATAAAGCGCCGCCAGCGCCGGGTCGTCCGTGGTTGCGCCGGCGCGGATGCGTTCGTCGGTGGGGCGGTCCGCCGCCGGGGTGCGGCCCAGGTCCAGACGGACGCGGCGGAACAGCCGCCGGTGCTCGGCCGCCGTCTCCTCGGCGATGCGGGCAAAGCCCTTGGGCGCAGCGCGCTCGATCTGCGCGGCCGTGGTGGTTGCGGGATCGCCGCCGACATCGTCGAAACGGCGGTAGCTGGTGGCCATTGCGACGAGGATGGTCACCGTATCGGCACCACGAACCGCCAGCCGTTCGCCCCGCGCTTCGGTCACGCCGCCCTGCGTCATCACGCGGACGGCCGTGGCGAAGCGCAGCGCGCCGGCCACGCCGTTCTCCGCCGGGCCTTGCCCGGCAAGCCGGATCGTGTCGCCGCTCGCGATCACGGTGCCCCGCTGCGGCGTGGTCAGCGCCACGTCGAGGTCGATCCGCCCCGGCCGGTCGCAGGTCAGCTCGATCGCGATCACCTGATCCACTGGCGAGGCCACGACCGCGCGGCGGTAGCGGAGGTATTGTGTGGCGAACCGCGTGGTGGCGAGCGCCGCGTCAAGGTCCAGCTCGCGCCGGTAATCGACCAGCGGACCGAGGCCGGGCAGGTCCAGCAGCAGATCGCCGATCGGCTGGTAGGACATCTGGCCCAGCGGCGTGGCCATCAGCCGCGCGTTGGCCAGCGCCTGCGCTTCCGCGAATTGCCCGGCGAAGATCAGCCGGCGTACTTCCGCCAGCGCGCCCTTTGCCCCCGGATTGACCGGATCGTAGGGGCCACCGCTCCAGAACGTCGCCTCGTTGAGCGCGATCCGCTCGTGCCCGCCACCGCCGAACACCATCGCCCCCAGCCGGCCGTTGCCCACCGGCAGCGCCTCGGTCCATTGCTCCGCCGGTTGGCGATACCACAGCCGTGCGGCCGAGATCGGCGGCTCCGCCAGCGTTAGATCGGGAACTGCAAGCCCGGGAACTGCAAGCCCAGAAACCGCAAATCCAGCGCCCAGCCCGACCGCGCCTTCGATCAGGCCCCGGCGGGTGATGCCGCGCGCTTCGTCCGTCATCGCGGCCCCCGCCTCATGGCCCCGGCTTCCGTCCGGCCCTACCGCAGGTCCAGCACTACCACCGACATCGCCGGCAAGGTCGCGGTGACCGCCCCGCCCGCGATCCGCGCGCCGGTGAACGCCACCGGCCGCACCACATCGGGGGCGTCGAAGCTGTTGTGCGCGTCCATCGCCGTGCCGGTGACGATCCGCCCCGTCACCGCGCCCGCCCGCACGCCGGCAAGGCCGATCGACACCGGGATCGCGCGGTGCGGATCGAGGTTGACCAGCGCCACGTGCACCTGGCCCGCCGTATCGCGCACGGCCGAGGCGCTGATCGCCGGCACCGTGACGTCGCCGTTGCGGTACAGCGGCGATTGCAGGTCGATCGGCAAGGTCGTCGCGTCCTGCCAAGGCTTATAGAGGTCGAAGACCCAGTAGGTGGGCGTCTTGACCATCTTCGCGCCGTCGGTCAGCAGCATCGCCTGCAGCACGTTCACCATCTGCGCGATCGCCGCCATCTTCACGCGATCGGCATGGTGCGCGAAGATGTTGAGGTTGAGGCCCGCCACCACCGCGTCACGCAGGCTGTTCTGCTGGACCAGGAAGCCGGGGTTGGAACCGGGCGCCGGATCGTACCACGTCCCCCATTCGTCGACGACCAGCCACTTCTTCTTCTCGGGATCATACTTGTCCATGATCGCCGAATGCCTGGTGATGTATTCGTCGATGCGCAGGGTGTTGCGCATCGTCGTCGCCCACTCGCTCTCGGGAAAGCCCAGCGCCGCGCCCTTGTCGTTCCAGTCCTTGTCGCGCGGGCGGGTGTAGTAATGCAGCGAGAGGCCATCGATGTACTTGCCCGAAAGCTTCATCAGCGTCTCGGTCCAGGGATAGTCCTCGTCGCTGGGGCCGCTGGCGATCTTGAGCATCTTGTCCTTGCCGCCGGCCTTGGCGAACTGGGCGAAGCGGTTGGTGAGATCGGCGGCATATTCGGCGCGCATGTTGCCGCCGCAGCCCCACAATTCGTTGCCGATGCCCAGATAACGCACCTGGAACGGCGCGGGATGGCCGTTGGCCGCGCGCTCGCCCGCCAGGGTCGAGCCGTTGGGCGAGGTCATGTACTCGACCCATTCGCTGGTTTCGGCGGGCGTACCGCTGCCGACGTTGGCCGATATGTAGGCCTCCGCGCCCAGCCGTTCGGCGAAGCCCATGAATTCGTTGGTGCCGAAGCTGTTGTCCTCGTCCACCCCACCCCAGTTGGTGTTGATCTTCACCGGACGCTTGGCGCGCGGGCCGATGCCGTCGCGCCAGTGGTATTCGTCGGCGAAGCAGCCGCCCGGCCAGCGGACCACCGGCACCTTGATCGCCTTCAGCGCGTCCAGCACATCGCGGCGATAGCCGTGATCGTTGGGGATCGGCGAGCCTTCGCCCACCCAGATGCCACCGTAGATGCCATGGCCGAGGTGTTCGGCGAACTGGCCGAAGACCTGGCGGTTCATCACCGGGCCGGGGCGGTCGGCCTGGACCGTGACGGTGGCCCCGCCGGGCGTCTGCGCTACGGCGGGCACCGTCATCGCCAGGGCACACCCCATGGTCATGAGCGTCCGGAGGTATTTGCCACGCATCGATAGTCCCCTTTGTGCAGAACGGTAGCGATTGGTGCCCGGGCAGAGCGCGCCCCGCGGATGTCCGGCCGGCGCGCGCGTCCGCCGCGGGCGCGGATCAGTGGTTGTCGCGCGGCAGGCCCCGCGTCTGCGCGATGCGCTGGTACTTCTCGGCGCCCTCCAGAATCGCGCCGGTCGCAAGCTGGCCGACGCGTTCGCGCTGGATTTCCTGCCACGGCGTCTGCGAAGGCGGATAGGCATAGCCGCCCGCCGCTTCGAGAGCAGCACGGCGCGCGGCCAGTTCCGCGTCCGGCACCAGCATATCGGCCGTGCCCCGGCGCAAGTCGATGCGGACGCGATCCCCGGTCTTCAGCAGGGCCAGGCCGCCCATCGCCGCCGCCTCCGGGCTGGCGTTGAGGATCGAGGGGCTGCCGCTGGTGCCCGACTGGCGCCCGTCGCCGATGCACGGCAAGGCGGTGACGCCCTCGGTAATGAGATAGGCCGGCGCGCGCATGTTGACGACTTCGGCCGCGCCCGGATAGCCGATCGGCCCCGCACCGCGCATGAACAGCAGCGTTTCGGCGGTGATCCCGGTGGCGGGGTCATCGATCCGCCCGTGGTAATCCTCCGGCCCGTCGAACACCACCGCCGGGCCTTCGAACGCTTCGGGATCGTCCGGATTCGACAGATAGCGCGCGCGGAATTCCTCGCTGATCACGCTGGTCTTCATGATCGCGGAATCGAAAAGGTTGCCCGAAAGCACCACGAAGCCCGCTTCCGTCTTCAGCGGCCGCTCGAACGGCAGGATCACCCGCTCGTCCTCGATCTTCGCGTCGCGGCAGTTCTCGCCCATGGTCCGGCCGTTCGCGGTCATCGCGTTCTCGGCGATCAGCCCTTGCGCGATCAGCTGGCCGACCACCGCCGGCACGCCGCCGGCGCGGTAGTAGTCCTCGCCCAGATATTCGCCGGCGGGCTGCAGATTCACCAGCAGCGGCACCTTGTGGCCCAGCCGCTGCCAGTCGGTCAGCGGCAGGTCCACGCCCACGTGGCGGGCAATCGCGGCAAGGTGGATCGGGGCATTGGTCGACCCGCCGATCGCGGAATTGACGACGATGGCGTTGTGGAAGGCATCGAGCGTCATGATGTCCGTTGGCTTCAGGTCCTCGTGGACCATCTCGACCACGCGCCTGCCGGTGCGCCAGGCGCATTCCTGCCGGTCGCGGTAGGGCGCGGGGATCGCGGCGGAGCCGGGCAGCATCATGCCCAGCGCTTCGGCCAGGCTGTTCATCGTGGTGGCCGTGCCCATGGTGTTGCAATAGCCGGTCGACGGCGCGGAACTGGCGACGAGCTTGATGAAGCCTTCCTCGTCCAGCTCGCCCTTGGCCATGAGCTCGCGGCCCTTCCACACGATCGTGCCCGATCCGGTGCGCTCGCCCTTGAACCAGCCGTTGAGCATCGGCCCGACGGACAGCGCGATCGCCGGGATGTTCACCGTGGCCGCCGCCATCAGCAGCGCCGGCGTGGTCTTGTCGCAGCCGGTGGTCAGCACCACGCCGTCGATCGGATAGCCATAGAGCGCCTCGACCAGCCCGATATAGGCCAGGTTGCGGTCCAGCCCGGCGGTCGGCCGCTTGCCCGTTTCCTGGATCGGGTGGACCGGGATTTCCAGCGCGATCCCGCCCGCCTCGCGGATGCCCTCGCGCACGCGCTCGGCCAGCACGATGTGGTGGCGGTTGCAGGGCGAAAGATCGCTTCCGGTCTGCGCGATGCCGATGATCGGCTTGCCCGACCGCAGTTCCTCAAGGCTCAAGCCGAAGTTGAGATAGCGCTCGAGATAGAGCGAGGTCATGTCGATATTGTCGGGATTGTCGAACCACGCGCGGGAACGCAGCTTCGGGGTTGGACGCTTGCTGGAAGAATCGGTCATTGCGGCCTTCGGGTGCTGGAGGTGCGAAAGGGGTCAGCGCGCCGGCGGCGCCTTGCTGACGCGGTAGATCATCACGTGGCGATAGGGTTTGCCCGGATCGACGCGCGCGGACAGGAACGACGGCTGATTGGGCGCGTCCGGGAACTTCTGCGGTTCCAGCGCGATGCCATCGCCCATGCGATAGACATGCCCCTTCTTGCCGATGAGCGTCCCGTCCAGAAAGTTGCCGGTGTAGAACTGCACGCCGGGCTCGGTGCTCAGCACTTCGAGAACGCGGCCCGATGCCGGGTCTTCCAGCCGCGCGGCAAGCTGGGGCGCAGCCGTCGCGCCCTTGTCGAGCGCGAAGTTGTGGTCATATCCGCGTCCATAGGCGATCTGCTGGTCGGTGCCGTCGCGCAACCCATCGGCCACGCGGCGCGGCGTGCGGAAATCGAACACGGTGCCGGCCACCTTGCGCCGCTCGCCGGTGGGGATCAGCGTCGCGCCCACCGGGGTATAAGTCGAAGCCGGAATCGTCAGGCGGTGCCCCATGGCGCCCATCGCCGAACCTTCCCCGGCCAGGTTGAAGATGGCGTGGTTGGTCATGTTGACGATCGTCGGCTTGTCGGTGGTGGCCTCGAACGCGATGGTCAGGTTGCCGCGCTCGTCGAGGCTGTAGGTGACTTTCGTATCGAGCTTGCCGGGATAGCCCTCCTCGCCATCGGCGCTGACATAGGACAGCTCCACGCTCGCCACCGGGCCGGACTTGAGCGAAACGACCTGCCAGTTGCGCTTGTCGAACCCCTTGGCGCCGCCGTGCAGGCTGTTGCCGTTGTTGTTCTGCGGCAGCTGGTAGCTCTTGCCGTCGAGCGTGAACCGGCCGCCGGCGATGCGGTTGGCATAGCGCCCCACGGTCACGCCGAAGAAGTTGGGCTTCGCCTCGTAGGACTGGACATCGTCATAGCCCAGCAGCACATCGGCCACCGTGCCGTCGCGGCCCGGCGCCATCAGCGCTTGCAGCGTCGCGCCATAAGTCAGGACCCGCGCCGAGACGCCGTTCGCGGCCTTCAGCGTGATCGCGAACGCCTCCGACCCGTCGGCCAGCCGGCCGGCGCTTTCCTGCCGCGCTTCGGCCGCTTCCGCCGCCGGGGCGGCCAGCATCGCCGGCGCTGCCAGTGCCAGTACCATCAGGACGCCACCTTTCGGCCTGCCCACAATCGTCATCCTCTCATCCTTTCGGAACGTGTCGTCACCGGCGCCGCCCATTGACGCGACCTTTTCCCGGATATAGTCTGACAAATACAGATTGCGCAAGACGGTAACAAGCCGTTGCCAGCGCAGAGCAGACGAGAGGAAGCCGAGACCATGCCGCCAGTGGCCTCAACACAATCGAAGGTGCCGGAAAACAGCAACATCTCGCCGGATAGCGCCGGTTCCCCCGTCCGCTACGGCCCGGCGCTGACGCTGCTGGCCAGCCTGTTCTTCATGTGGGGCTTCATCACGGTGATCAACAACACGCTGCTGCCACATCTGCGCAGCGTGTTCGATCTCAACTATACGCAGACAACATTGATCGAATCGGTGTGGTTCATCGCCTATTTCGTGGCTTCGATCCCCTCGGCCAAGCTGATCGAGAAGGCGGGCTACCAGAAGGCGCTGGTAATCGGCCTGCTGGTCATGGCGGCGGGCGCGCTCGGCATGATGCTGGCCGCGTCGATCCCGTCCTACGGGGTAACGCTGGCCATGCTGTTCGTGATCGCCAGCGGCATCACCCTGCTGCAGGTGGCGGCCAACCCTTATGTGGCCGTGGTCGGCAAGCCCGAAACCGCCTCCTCGCGCCTCAACCTGGTGCAGGCGATGAATTCGGCGGGAACGATGCTGGCACCGATGTTCGGCGCCTACCTGATCCTCGGCCGGTCGAAGGGCGGCACCGCCAGCGCCGACGTGGTGCTGACCCCGGCGGAGCGGCTGGCCGATGCCCAGTCGGTGATCCTGCCCTATGGCCTGGTCGCGGTCGTGCTCGTGGTTCTCGCCGTAGTGATCGCGCGCTTTCCGCTGCCCGCCATGGGCAGCGCGACGCTGCGCCTCGCGCCCGAGGAACGCCGCAAGCTGTCGTTGTGGAAGCACCGCAACCTGGTGTTCGGCGTGCCTGCGATCTTCATCTACCTGATCGCCGAAATCGGCGTCGCCAACCTGTTCGTGAACTTCGTCAGCCAGCCCACGATCGCCAATCTCACGCACGAGCAGGCAGGCCGCTATCTCACGTTCCTGTGGGGCGGCATGATGGTCGGCCGCTTCCTCGGGTCCGCGATAATGCAGAAGGTGGATGCCGCGCGGGTGCTCGCCGCGTTCTCGGTCGGCGCGTTCGTGGTCATGCTCGTCACCGTCTTTACCACCGGGCCGGCGGCGATGTGGGCGCTGATCCTTGTCGGCCTGTTCCATTCGATCATGTTCCCGACGATCTTCACGCTCGGCATTCGCGGGCTCGGCCCGCTGACCGAGGAAGGCTCGGGCCTGCTGATCATGGCGATCGCGGGCGGCGCGCTGGTGGTGGTGCAAGGGTGGCTGGCCGATTCCTATGGGCTGCAGACATCGTTCCTGCTGACGGCCGCCTGTGAATTGTACGTGCTGTTCTACGCCTTGTGGGGATCGCGCCCGACCGGCGAAACCGCCTGAACACTTAACTTACGACACCTCTTTGCGGAACGCGCCACCGGTTGCGTTCCGGCACCTCTGGCAATATGTCAGAGTAAATCAGGAGATTCCCATGACCGAATTCCGCTCCGTGGCTGCCGCCACGGGTCAGCCGACCGGCCCTGCCTTCCCCATCGATGGCCCGGCCGAAGTCGATGCCGCCTGCGCCGCCGCCGCCGCCGCCTTCGATACCTACCGCGCCACCGGGCGCGAGGAGCGCGCCGCGTTTCTGGAAGCCATCGCGGCGGAGATCCTGGCCATCGGCGACGAGCTGATCGAAGCCGCCATGGAGGAATCCGGACTGCCCCGCGCCCGTCTGGAAGGCGAACGCGGCCGCACCGTGGGCCAGCTGCGCCTGTTCGCCGATGTCGTGCGCAAGGGCGCGTGGCAGCAGTTGCGCATCGATCCCGCCCTGCCCGATCGCCAGCCGCTGCCCCGCCCGGACCTGCGGCTGCGCATGATCCCGGTCGGCCCGGTCGCGGTATTCGGCGCGTCGAACTTCCCGTTGGCCTTCTCGACCGCCGGGGGCGATACCGCCTCGGCGCTCGCCGCCGGATGCCCGGTCGTGGTCAAGGGCCACCCCGCCCATCCGCGCACCGGCGCGCTCGTGGCCGCCGCCATCACCCGCGCGGTGGCCGCCTCCGGCCTGCCCGCCGGCGTGTTCGGCCATCTGGTCGGCCCCTCGAACGACCTCGGCGCCGCGCTGGTGCAGGACCCGCGCATCGCCGCCGTGGGCTTCACAGGATCGCGCGGGGGCGGCCTCGCGCTCGTGCGCCTCGCCCAGAGCCGCGACGTGCCGATCCCGGTCTATGCCGAAATGTCCAGCATCAACCCGGTGCTGCTCCTGCCCGAAGCGCTGCAGGCCCGGGGAAGCGCGCTCGGCGCCGCCTTCATCGGTTCGCTGACGATGGGCGCCGGCCAGTTCTGCACCAACCCCGGCCTCGTCCTCGCGATCGAGGGCGAAGGGCTCGACGCCTTCCTCACCGCCGCCACCGAGGCGACGCGCGCCGCCGCCGCGCAGACCATGCTGACCGGCGGCATCTGCAAGGCCTACCAGTCGGGCGTCGCCGCGCTTGAGGCCACGCCCGGAGTGGAGAAGCTGGCCGAAGGCCTGGCCGGCGCAGCGCTGCAGGGCCATGCAGCGCTGTTCCGCACCACGGCCCAGGCGTTCCTCGCCGAAAAGGCGATGGGGCACGAGGTGTTCGGCGCGTCCTCGATCGTGGTCGTCTGCCGCGACGAGGCGGAACTCGTCTCCGTGCTCAAGGGGCTGGAAGGTCAGCTGACCGCCACGCTCCACCTGGATGCCGCCGACGAGGCGCTGGCCACGCGCCTGCTGCCGGTGCTGGAAGCGAAAGCCGGGCGCATCCTCGCCAACGGCTGGCCAACCGGCGTCGAGGTCTGCCACGCCATGGTCCACGGCGGCCCCGTCCCCGCCACGTCCGACCCGCGCACCACGTCGGTCGGCAGCCTGGCGATCGACCGGTTCCTGCGCCCGGTCAGCTACCAGAACCTCAGCCCGGCGGTGCTTCCGCCCGAGTTGCGCGATGAGGCGCGTGGCGATGGCGCGCCCCGCCTGATCGACGGCACGCTGACGCTCTGAGCGCGGGACAGGAGATTTCATCCATGGCACTTCGCCTCCTGCAGCACCGCGCCGGCGACGGCACGCGCCGCGTCGTCCTCGCCGATGGCGATGTGGCCCATGTCCTCGAAGGCGTGGCGCGCACCACCGACCTGGCGCATCGCGCAATCGCGGCCGGCACCACGCTGGCCGCGGAGGCGCGGAAGTGCCCCGCCGGCGCGGCGATCGATCTCGCCGCCGAGTTCGAAGCGGGCCACTTCCTCGCGCCCATCGATCACGAAGACCCGGCGCACCTCGCGCTTACCGGCACCGGCCTTACCCACCTCGGCTCGGCTGAAGGGCGCGACAAGATGCACCGCGACGCCGCCGCCGCGGCGCACCAGACCGATTCCATGCGCATGTTCCTGGAAGGGCTGGAAGGCGGCAAGCCCACCGATGGTGGTGTCGGCCAGCAGCCCGAATGGTTCTACAAGGGCGATGGCAGCCAGCTTGTCGGCCCCGGCGAGCCGCTGGACATGCCGGCTTTCGCGCAGGATGGCGGCGAGGAGCCGGAACTGGCCGGGATCTACCTGATCGGCCCCGACGGCACGCCGTTCCGCCTCGGTTTCGCGCTGGCCAACGAGTTTTCCGACCACGTGACCGAGCGGCACAATTACCTCTGGCTCGCCCATTCCAAGCTGCGCCGCGCGGCGCTTGGCCCTGAATTGCTGATCGACGCCGCGCCGACGGACATTCGCGGCACCAGCCGCATCCTGCGCGATGGCAAGGTGCTGTGGGAAAAGCCGTTCCTGACCGGCGAGGACAACATGAGCCACAGCCTCGCCAATCTCGAACACCATCACTTCAAGTACGACCTGTTCCGCCGCGCGGGCGACATCCATGTCCATTTCTTCGGCACCGCCACGCTTTCGTTCAGCGATGCGGTGCGCACGCAGGTGGGCGACGTGTTCGAGATCGAGGCCGCGCCGTTCACCCTGCCCTGCCGCAATCCGCTGGCGCGGACGGGGGGCGACGTTTCGGTCCCGCTGAAGGTGCGGGTGCTCTAGCGCGATGGACCCGATCCGCATCGCCGTGGTGGGCGTGGGCAAGATCGCCCGCGACCAGCACTTGCCCGCCATCGCCGGCAACCGCGCGTTCGGCCTTGCCGCCACGGTCAGCCCGCACGATCCGGGCGTCGATGGCGTGCCGCATTTCGCCAGCCTCGACGAACTGCTGGCCGGCGGCCCCGCAGTCGATGCCGTGGCGCTCTGCACGCCGCCGCAGGTCCGCCACGATCTGGCCAGCACGGCGCTTGCGCGCGGCATCCATGTGTTCCTGGAAAAGCCGCCCGGCGCGACGCTGGCGGAAGTCGCCGCGCTGCACAGCCAGGCGGACAGGGTCGGCGCCACGCTGTTCGCCGCGTGGCATTCGCGCTTTGCCGCCGGCGTCGCCCCGGCGCGCGCCTGGCTGGCCGAGCGGCGGATCGCGCGCGTGGAGATCACCTGGCGCGAGGACGTGCGGGTCTGGCATCCGGGGCAGGCGTGGATCTGGGAGCCGGGCGGCCTGGGCGTGTTCGATCCCGGCATCAACGCGCTGTCCATCGTCACCCGCATCCTGCCGCGCCCGATCTTCCTTGAGGCGGCCACGCTGGAAATTCCCGCCAACCGCGCCGCGCCGATCGCCGCCGATCTGCATTTCCGCGATACCGGTGGCGCGATCGTCCACATGGACCTCGATTGGCGCCAGACCGGCCCGCAAAGCTGGGACATCGCGGTGGAAACCGATGCCGGCATGCTCCGGCTCTCCAGCGGCGGGGCGGTGCTGACCCTGCCTTCCGGCACCCAGCGCGACGAGGATCACGAATATCCCGGCCTCTATGCCCGCTTCGCCACGCTGATCCGCACCGGCCGCAGCGACGTGGATATCGATCCGCTGCGCCTGGTCGCCGACGCCTTCCTGCGCGGCACGCGCGTTGCGGTCGATCCGTTCGAGGATTGAGCGTGACGGCGGGGGACCGCCCCCGCGTCTCCACAATCGACTGGCACAACCCCACTGGCCCCAACCCCACATTTCAAATTGCCGTACCATTTAGGTAGCGCTATCATTACCCGAGCGATCATGCGAAAGGCCCGGAAAAGCGGCCTGCAAGAGGATGTTTGACCATGAAGGCAAGAATCACCACCGCCGCGCTGTGCCTCGCCAGCGTCCTGGCCATCGCGGCCTGCACCAAAGCGGGCAACGCGGAGCAGCCCGGCAACGGCGGCGCGCCCGCCAGCGCGTTCCGCGATCAGCCGCTGGTCAGCGACATCTACACCGCCGATCCTTCCGCGCACGTGTTCGGCGGCAAGATCTACGTCTATCCCTCGCACGACATCGCCACGCCGACGCCCGACGACGACCTGGGCAACCAGTACGCCATGCGCGACTACCGCGTGCTTTCGATGGACAAGGTCGGCGGCAAGGTCACGGTTGGCCCGGTCGCGCTCGACGTGAAGGACGTGCCCTGGGCTTCGCAGCAGATGTGGGCGCCCGATGCCGCCTACAAGGACGGCACCTACTTCCTCTATTTCCCCGCGCGCGACAAATCGAAGGACCGGAACGGCCTGGGCGCCTTCCGCATCGGCGTGGCCACGTCGAACAGCCCGACCGGCCCGTTCGTGGCCGAGAAGGAGCCGATCCCCGGCTCGTTCTCGATGGACCCGGCGGTGTTCGTGGATGATGACGGCACCGCCTACATGTATTTCGGCGGAATCTGGGGCGGGCAGCTCCAGCGCTGGGCAACCGGCCGATACGATCCCAACGGATCGGACACCGATCTCAAGCAGGACGACAAGCCCGCGCTTTCGGGCAAGGTTGTCCGGATGAACCCCGACATGAAGACCTTTGCCGAACCCCCGCGCGACGCGGTGATCCTGGGCGAGGACGGCAAGCCGGTGACCGGCGGCGACCACGAACGCCGCTTCTTCGAAGCCTCGTGGGTCTTCCGCAAGAACGGCAAGTATTACTACACCTATTCCACCGGCGACACGCACTTTCTCAACTATGCCATCGGCACCAGCCCCTATGGCCCGTTCCGCTATGCCGGCCATATCCTGAAGCCGGTGCAGGGCTGGACCACGCACCATTCGATCATCCAGCACGACGGGAAATGGTGGCTGTTCTACGCCGACACCCAGCTTTCCAACAAGAACCACCTGCGCAACGTCAAGGTGACGGAGCTGACCTTCAACCCCGACGGCACGATCCGGACGATCGATCCGATGAAGGCGAAGTAAGCGCCCATGTTCCTTGGCATCGATGTTGGCACGAGCTGCGTGAAGGCGGTGGTCACCGCCGCGAGCGGCGAGGTGCTGGCGCAAAGCAGCGCCGACCTTTCCGTGGCGCGTCCCCAGCCGCTGTGGTCCGAACAGGCCCCGGCCGACTGGGTGGAGGCGGCGCACAAGGCCGTGCTCGGCATCGATCCCGCGCTGCGCGGCGGCGTGCAGGCGGTGGGCCTTGCCGGTCAGATGCACGGCGCAACGCTGCTCGGTTCGGACGACCGGCCGCTCCGCCCGGCGATCCTGTGGAACGACGGCCGCAGCTTCGCCGAATGCGCCGCGCTGGAAGCGGACGAGCCGCGCACGCGCGCGATCACCGGCAACATCGCCATGCCCGGCTTCACCGCGCCCAAGCTCGCCTGGGTCCGCAGGCACGAACCCGATGTCTTCGCCGCCACGCGCACCGTGCTGCTGCCCAAGGACTATGTGCGCCTTGCCCTCACCGGCGAGAAGGCCAGCGACATGTCGGATTCAGCCGGAACGCTGTGGCTCGACGTGGCCGGGCGCGCCTGGTCGGGCGAAATGCTGGCCGCGACCGGCCTCGACGAACGCCACATGCCGCGCCTGCACGAAGGCCCCGACGTGACCGGCGTGCTGCGCGAGGATGTCGCGCGCGATTGGGGCATGGGCCGCGTGCCGGTGGTCGCGGGCGCTGGCGACAACGCGGCGGGCGCGCTGGGCGTGGGCGTGCTGGGCGACGGCCAGGGCATGCTCTCGCTCGGCACGTCGGGCGTCATCTTCGTCGCCAACGCGGCATTCCGGCCCAATCCGGCGCAGGCCGTCCACGCGTTCTGCCACGCCCTGCCCGGCGTCTGGCACCAGATGAGCGTGCACCTTTCCGCCGCCTCTTGCATCGATTGGGCCGCGCGCGCCTGCAACGTGCCGGGACCAGCCGAATTCTTCGCGCTGGCCGAACAAGCCGGCGCGGCCAGCGGCGGCGAGCTGTTCCTGCCCTATCTTTCCGGCGAACGCACGCCGCACAACGATCCGCACATTCGCGCCGCGTTCCTTGGCCTTGGCAACGAGAGCACCACGCCGCGCCTGGCCGCCGCCGTGCTCGAAGGCGTGGCCTTCGCCCACGCCGACGGGATCGACGCGCTGCGCGGCGCCGGCACGCGGATCGAGGAGCTGTGCGTGATCGGCGGCGGCTCGCGCTCGGCGCACTGGGGCCGCATCCTCTCCAGCGTGCTCGGCGTCCGCCTGGTCTATCTGCACGGCGGCGAAGTCGGCCCCGCGCTGGGTGGCGCGCGCCTGGCGCAGATGGCCGCCACCGGCGCCAGCGCCGCCGAAGTCTGCACCCGTCCCCCCGTTCGCGCGGTGATCGAACCCGATCCCGATCTCGCCGCCCGCCTTGCGCCGAAGCGGGAACGCTTCCGCGCCGCCTATCGGGCGCTCAGCGCCATCAAGGAGTAAGCCTGCAATGTCCGCTGCCTATTTCGACGCATTCGACACCGTCCGCTACGAAGGCCCCGACAGCGCCAACGACCTCGCCTATCGCTGGTACGACAAGGACCGCGTGGTCTTCGGCAAGCGCATGGAGGATTACCTGCGCTTTGCCGTGTGCATGTGGCACACCTTCTGCTGGCCGGGCAGCGACGTGTTCGGCGCGGGCACGTTCGACCGACCTTGGCTCAATGGCCCGCAGGACGAAGCCGCCGCGCGCGCCAAGCGCGAGGCGGCGCTGGCCTTCGTCGAAAAGCTCGACCTGCCGTTCTACTGCTTCCACGATGTGGACGTGATGGCCCCGGCCGAAAGCATCGGCGAATTCCGCGCCAGCTTCGCCCGCGCGGTCGATCATCTGGAGGAACTGCAGGCCGCGCACGGGCGCAAGCTGCTGTGGGGAACGGCCAACCTGTTCGGCCACCCGCGCTATCTGGCGGGCGCGGCCACGTCGCCCCGCCCCGAAGTCTATGCCTGGGGCGCGAGCCAGGTGCGCGACGCGCTGGAAGCGACGCACCGGCTGGGCGGCGCCAACTACGTCCTGTGGGGCGGCCGCGAAGGCTATGACACGATCCTCAACACCGACCTCGCTATCGAGCAGGAAAACTTCGGCCGGTTCCTCAGCCTGGTGGTCGAGCACAAGCACAAGATCGGCTTTGCCGGCACGATCCTGATCGAGCCCAAGCCGCACGAGCCGACCAAGCACCAGTACGATTTCGATACGCAGACGGTGTACGGCTTCCTCAAGCGCTTCGGCCTTGAGAGCGAGGTCAAGGTCAACATCGAGGCCAACCACGCCACGCTTTCGGGCCATACCTTCGAACACGAAATCGCCATGGCGCGCGCGCTCGGCATTTTCGGCTCGATCGACGCCAACCGGGGCGATCCGCAGAACGGGTGGGATACCGACCAGTTTCCCAACTCGGTCGAGGAACTGACGCTGGCCTGCATCGAGATCGAGCGCGCCGGCGGCTTCACCGATGGCGGCTTCAACTTCGATGCCAAAGTGCGCCGCCAGTCGGTCGACGCGGCGGACCTGTTCCACGGCCACATCGGCGGCGTCGACGTGATCGCCAAGGCCCTGCTGCGCGCCGAGGCCATCATCACCGATGGCCGCATCGATGCCTTCCGCTCCGAACGCTACGCCGGATGGAATGGCGAACTGGGACAGGCGATCAAGGGCGCGAGCCTTGCCGAAATCGCCGATCTCGCCGTGGCGCGCGATCTGGCTCCCAAGCCGGTTTCGGGCCGGCAGGAATGGCTGGAGAACATGCTCAACCGCTTCTGACGGCGGTTGTCGGACGGGGTTACGTGGCTGGGGAGAGGTGATGATGCACAAGGCCCGCGTTCTTGGGGCAGCGTTCGCGCTGCTCGCCGCCAGCGCCCTGCCGGTGGTGGCGCGCGCGGCGCCGCCGCTGGCGCCCCACTTCACCCCAGCGACGGCGGGGAGCGCCGCGCCCGATGCCGATGGCTTCATCCGGCGCTGGCTGCTGCTGGAACCGATCGCCAAGCCCAACCGCACCAACCAGCTGTTCACCAGCACCTATGTCCGCGCGGCCTTCGCCGCGGACCGTCCGGCCGGGCTTGGTACCGGCTCTGGCCAGGCACTGCCGCGCGATGGCCAGACCATCGCACACAAGGGCGCTTCGCTCACCTGGCACGCGCTCGATGCCACGCCGTGGGACGTCAAGCTGTTCGGCTTTGCCCAGGCCTATGGCAAGCCGACCTACGGCGTGATCTTCTGGGCGGTGACCGTGATCGACGCCCCGCGCGACATCCCCGATGCGCATCTCGCCGCCGGCTCCAATTCCGCCTCGGTCTGGTGGCTCAACGGCGCGGAGACGGCCGCGCTGTTCGGCGACCGCCGCATGGTGATGGACGATGTCGTCTCGCCCGCCGTCGGCCTGAAGAAGGGCCGCAACGTGCTGATCGGCGCGGTGATCAACGGCCCCGGCCTCAGCGATTTCTGCGTCCGCTTCGTCGATGGCAAGGGCCAGCCGATCCGCGATCTTGCGGTGCGCGCGCAGTGAGGGAAATGCCGATGAAACGCCACGTGTTCGCCGCCGCCCTCGCCGCCGCCCTCGCTCTCGTGCCTGCGGCGGTGCTCGCGCAGAGCAACCCCGTCGCCCAGCTGGAGGGCGAGCCCTATATCCACGATCCCTCGACCATCGTGGAATCGGATGGCAAGTTCTACACGTTCGGCACGTTCGGCGGCGGGCTCGTCTCCAGCGACGGCTGGACCTGGAAGAGCGGCCCGGTGCGCCCCGGCGGCGGCGTCGCGCCCGACGTCATCAAGCTGGGCGACCGCTATTTCGTCGCCTGGGCCGTGGGCGGCGGCGGCATGAACGGCGGGCACAAGAGCGACATCAAGATCATGTGGACGAAGTCACTCGATCCGGCGTCCAAGGATTTCGCCTTCCACGAGATCGGCACGGTCGCCTCCAGCGACGGAGTGGAACTGCACGACGCGATTGATCCGGCGTTCCTGCTGGCCGAAGGGCGGCTGTGGCTGAGCTACGGCACTTATTTCGGCTCGATCCGCATGATCGAGCTTGATCCCAGGACCGCCGAGCGCCTGCCCGGGAACCAACCCGTCGATGTGGCGATCGACATGGAAGCCACCGCGCTGCTGCACCGCGATGGCTGGTACTATCTGCTGGGCACCCACGGCACCTGCTGCGACGGCCCCAATTCCACCTACAACATCCGCGTCGGCCGCGCGCGCAGCCCGCTGGGGCCGTATCTCGACAACTTCGGCGTGCCGCTGCTCAAGGGCGGCGGCAAGCTCGTCTGGGGGTCGAACGGGCGCGGCATGGGCGCGGGCCACTTCGGGCTGGTGGACCTTGGCGACGGGGTGGAGAAGTTCTCGTTCCACTACGAGGCGGACATGGACCGCGCCGGCCGCAGCGTGCTGGCGATCCTGCCGCTCACCTGGAAGAACGGCTGGCCCGTGGGGCAGGAAAACCTGCGGCCCGGGACTTACGAGATCCAGTCCGAGCGCGGCGGCGCGCTGCAACTGACGGTGGACGAGGTGCGGCTGCCGTTCAAATGGGCCGGGTTCGGACCGCCCAAGGAACCGCTGGTGCCGGTGCCCGACCAGACGCTCGACCAGAACCGCGCGACCTGGCCGGCCGGGCCGATCCCGGTCGACATGGGCGATTACATGGTGCGGCCGCACCAGCACTGGACGATCGAGCCGGTGGCCGGCGCCGGCGGCTGGTTCGGCGCGCCCTATGTGCGGATCGTGATCGCCGGCACCAGCCGTGCGCTGGCGGCGACGCCGGGGGGCGATGTCGTGGCCGCGCCCGCCTTCACCGGCGCGCCCGAACAGCTCTGGCGGGTCGACCAGCTTGCCGACGGCGCCTTCCGGATCATCCCGAAGTCCACGCCCGATCCGTTCAGGCCCCTCGCGCTGTCGGCCGTGGGCGCAAGCACGCCGCGCCTTGTCCGCTTCGATCCGGCGTCCGATGCGGGCAAGTGGACGTTCCGCCGGCCCTGATCCGAAAGGACTGACAGATCGCACCGGCGCCCGGCATCATCGAACCGCTGGACTTTGGCGGAATTGCGCCCAAATAGGGGGAAGGGCAAGGAGTGGAACGTGTCGCGAAGCAAGGAACCGGTCGGGGACGGGATCGACAGGTCTGACAAATCACTGCGGCTGCATGGCAGCATCGCGCGGGACCTTGGCATCGCCATCGTCACCGGCAAGTACCCGCCGGGCCACGTGCTGACCAGCGAAGTCGATTTTGCCGAGCGCAACCACATCTCGCGCACCGCCTATCGCGAGGCGATCCGCATCCTCGCCGCCAAGGGTCTGGTCGAAAGCCGCCCCAAGGCGGGCACCAAGATCACCGACCCCTCGCGCTGGCACATTCTCGATCCTGACGTGCTGGCCTGGACGTTCGAGGGCGAACCCAGCCGGGCGGCAATCGACGACCTGTTCGAGCTGCGCCTGATCATCGAGCCGGCCGCCGCCGAGATCGCCGCCACGCGCCGCACCGGGGCGCAACTGGCGCAGATGGGCCATGCGCTTGAGGAAATGGCCAAGCACACGCTCGCTTCCCCGCTGGGGCAGGCGGCGGACCAGGCCTTTCACTCCACGCTGCTCAAGGCCACCGGCAACATGGCGCTGATCTCGCTGGCCAGCACGATTTCGGCGGCGGTGCGGTGGACCACGATCTACAAGCAGCGCAAGCGCAAGCTGCCGCGCGATCCCCTGCCCGATCACCGCGTGCTGTTCGATGCCGTGGCCGATGGCGATGGCCCGGCCGCGCGCGCGGCGATGCAGACGCTGATCGAACTGGCCCTGGCCGATATCGACGCGCCCGCGCGCGCCTGATAGCTACCGCACCGGCGGCGTGATGATCCGGTACTCGCCCGCCAGGTGCATCATGCTCATCAGATAGAGCATGCCGTCGAAATAGCGCTGCTCGCCTTCGGGCATCGGCGTGTCCCACAGCTCCTTGACGAAGGCCCGCGCCAGCGGCTCGGGCGTGCCCGCCAGCCCGGCCACGGCCGTGGCCGCCACCATTCCCGGCGAATGGCGTTGCGACAGGGGCTTGCCGTCCAGCGTGTAGCGATCGGCGAAGCGATCGATCCCCTCGCCCGCCAGGAACGTCTGGATCGCGGTGCTCAGCGCTTTCTGGCGCGGGTCCTTGCCCCACCAGTTGGCATCGACCGACCAGTTGCTGGCGGTGCGCCAGCTGTCGTAGCCGAACGGATAGGGCTCGCCCGTGCCCGTCGTCATGGTGCTGCCGTCGAAATAGCTGTGATCGGGGGCCAGGCCGGTGCGCGCGTTCGTCACGCGCACGAAGTAATCGCGGCTGACGTCGGCGGCCGTCGCCCAGAACGCGCGATCGGCCTCCGGCCCCCAGCGCGCCCACAGTTCGTAGAACGCGGGCAGGTGGTAGGACGCGTCCGACCCCGGATAGCCCACGTCCGCCACGAAGCGGATCATCGCGTGGCTTTCCTCCATCATCGGCCCCACCGCATGGGGCTTGGGCGCGGGATCGCGCCATGGCGGCGGAGGCGTCTTGCCCTGCGCCGCCAGCGCCGCAGCCTCGGCCCGGTTGTTGATGCTGGGCCAGGGGCGATCGGGCTGCACGAACGGCGCGTCTTCGGGGTGGATGCGGAACGGCGGCGTCCCGGTCATCACCGCGCGATGGCGCATGGCGGTCAGGATGCGGTCGGCTTCGGCCTTGTAGTCGTAGATGCCGGTGCCGTTGCCCCAGCGGTTCGCCGCGAAATAGAGCGCCATGGCGAAGAATTCCTCGCCATCGGGCGCGGCCCCGGTGCTGCGCGCGCTGCCATCGGTGCCCATCGACCACGCGAAGTAGCCATAGGAAGGATTGGCCGGGTCGGTCACCTGCATGTAAGTCTTCGCCCAGTTCCACAGCGCGTCGAACTCGCGCTTGTGGCCCAGCTGGACGGCGATCATCATGCCATAGCTCATGCCTTCCGACCGGGCATCGTTGTTCGCCCAGTCGGTAACGTAGGCCAGCGTGCCGTTGGCGTTGGCGCCGGTTTCGAAATAGAGCCGCTGCTCCTGCCCGTCGCCATGGAAATAGGCGCGCCACGTCGTCTCGATCCGCGCCTTCACCTCTTCGCGCGGCACCCCGAGCAGTTCGCTGAACAGATTGCGGTAGGTGCCCGTGGCATAGGCGCCCTTGCCCTCGCCGGGATGCCGCGTCACCTTCCACAGCGGCGCTTCCTGATGCCGGGTGAAGGCAACGCCCGGCGGCGCGGTGGACGCCTCGGTAACCTGCGCCTTCTTCGCCGGCTGTGCGGCCGCGGGCGAAGCCGCCGGCAGCACAAGGACCGCGACCGTCAGGGCAAGGAGCGCGAATCCCCTCACTTCGGCAGATCCACCACGCGATCGACGGTGAACGCGGTTTCCGTGCCCGGCAAGCCGCTGTCCGGCTGCCCGCCGCCCAGGTTCAGGCGGTAGGCCCCGGCGAAGACCTGCCGCACGCCATCGGGCCGCACCGCCGAAAGGTCGCGCGGCGAAAGTTCCAGCGTCACCGCCTTGCTCTCGCCCGGCTTCAGCGCCACCCGCTGCAACCCGCGCAGTGCCACGCGCGGCGCGCCCGGCTGATCGGGGAAGCGCAGATAGGCCTGCACCACTTCCTCGCCCTCGCGCGCCCCGGTGTTGGTGACTTGCGCGGTCACGCGGATGCCGTTCGCGGTGCTACCGTCCACCGGCTCCACCCGCGCGGGTCCATAGCCGAACGTGGTGTAGCTCAGGCCATAGCCGAAGCCATAGACGGGCTTGCCGGTGAAGTAGCGGTAGGTGCGCCCCGCCATCGCATAGCTGGTGAAGGCCGGCAGGTCCGCCGTGTCCTTGTAGAAGGTCAGCGGCAGGCGGCCCGAGGGGTTGACCTTGCCCGAGAGCGCGTTGGCCACGGCCAAACCGCCCGCCTGCCCCGGATACCACGCCTCCACCAGTGCATCGGCATTGTCCCTGGCCCATGACAAGTCGATCGGGCTGCCGTTCATCGTCACCACGACCAGAGGCTTGCCCAGCGTGCGTGCGCGGATCAGCAGTTCGCGCTGGTCCATCGGCAGTTCCAGCCCGGTCTTGTCGCCGCCGTCGAAGCCTTCGATCTTGAGCGGCATTTCCTCGCCCTCCAGATCGGAGGTCAGGCCGACCACCGCCACCAGCACGTCCGCGTCGGCCGCGCCCCGCGCCAGATCGCCCCAGGGATCGTGGGTGATGCGCTTCCAGAACAGGCCCGGCACCGCCGCGCCGCCGCCTTCCAGATCGAAGTGCAGCGGATAGCGCTCGCCCTTCTTCAGCTCGGCCTCGACATACTTGGGCGCTTCGCCCCACAACGAATAGTGGTCCGACCTGACAACCGGCTTTCCGCCGATTTCCAGCGCGCCTTTCACCCCGGTCACGCCCAGCTTGTAGAGGCCGCTTTCCGGCGCGACGAAGAAGCCGTCCCACACCACCTTGTGCGCGTCGGAAACCTCTTTCAGCTGCATCGCGCTGCTCTGGAGGTTGGCCTCGATCCGCGTGACCACCGGCCTGGCGGAGAAAGTCCGTTCGCCGCGGGGCTTCGCGGGATCGATCGCGTTGTAATAGACCGCGCGCAATCCGGGCTGGCCATCGAGCGTCAGGAAATTGCCGTCGGTGACGAGATCGCCGTCGGTGATCGACGGGGCGAACGGCACCATCGTGACCTTCGCTTCGGGCATGGCCCGGCGCAGCCCGTCGACCACCGAGATCGGCGGCGCCGAATTGGGCGAGGAATAGTTGCCGCGCAGCACGCGCGTGGCATCGCCCAGCGGCCCGATCACCGCGACGCGCACGCCGGGCTTGAGCGGCAGGACGCCGTTGTTCTTGAGCAGGACAAGGCTTTTTTCGGCCGCCTTGAGCGAAAGGTCCCATCCCTCGCGCGTGCCCACCGCGCTCACCGGCGTGGCGTTGGGCTTGCGCGCGGCGATCCCGCGCAGGTCGCCGTTGCGGTAGCGGGCCGAGAACAGGCGCACCAGCACGCGGTCGATGTCGCTATCGGTCAGGTATCCGGCCTTGAGCGCCGCCTTGTAGCGGTCCGCCAGACCGGGGGCCTCGCCGATCGTGCCGGTGTGGCATTCGTTGTCCACGCCCGCCAGCAGCCCCGCCGCGACGCCCGAGGCGGCATCGGGCGCGTACTTGTGGCGGTCGTAGATATCGACCACCGCGTCGCAATCCGAAACGACATAGCCCTTGAAGCCCCACGCGCCGCGCAGCCGGTCCTTCAGCAGAAGGTCGCTGGCGCAGGCCGGCTGACCATCGACGCGGTTGTAGGCGCACATGATCGACCCGGCCTTGCCCTCCACGATCGCGGCGCGGAAGGCGGGCAGGTAGGTATCTTCCAGATCATGGCGCGAGACCATGATGTTGTCGGTGTGGCGCGTCGGCTCCGGCCCGGAATGGACCGCGAAGTGCTTCGGCGTGGCGATCACTTCGGGCAGGTCCGGGTTCGGGCCCTGGATGCCCTGCACATAGGCGACCCCCAGCCGGGCCGTCAGGAACGGGTCCTCGCCATAGGTTTCCTGTCCCCGCCCCCAGCGCGGATCGCGGAAGATGTTGATGTTGGGCGCCCAGGTATCGAGCCCGGTACCGATCTTGCCGAGATGCCCTGTCTGCCGCGCCAGCGTGTGCAGCCCCTGCAGCTCGGTGCTGATCACCCGCGCCACGTCGTGCACCAGCGGCGGATCGAACGTGGCGGCAAGGCCGATGGACTGCGGGAAATTGGTGGTCGGCACCGCGCCGCCCGCCCCGTGCAGGCTCTCAGTCCACCAGTTGTAGGCGGGAATGCCCAGCCGCGGGATTGCCGGCGCGACGTTGAGCAGCTGTTCGACCTTTTCGTCGACCGTCATCTTCGCGACCAGCGCCGAGGCCGCGCGATCCGCTTCCGTCCACGCCTCGGGCGCCGCCGAAGCGGCCTCGCGCGCCTGGGCCTGCGGGATAGTTAGCGCTACCAGACTTGCAGCGGCGAGCAGCGAGCGCGCATGACGGCGCGCGGGCATCGAACTCTCGATCACGAAGATGTCCTCTCTGGTCTTCTGGCCGGGTCGCACCCCGGCCGGCGTTCAAGCGTGGTCACACGGGCTGAAGGCCATATTCCACGATGCGGTTGATCAGGTCGCGATGGCGCGGCAGGGCCGTCAGCATCCGCGTGGTGATATCGGCGTTCTGCCCTCTCGCGCGCCGCGCATCGCGCACCTCAGGTTCCAGCGCGCGGGCGGAAACCTCGGAGCGGAAGCCCATGCCATAGAGCACGTACTGGTAGGAGGCCGAAGGGAACACCTCGTCCACCCGGTCGAACTCCTCGTGCAGGTAGGGCGGCTGCCAGCGCCACAGCGCCAGCAGTTCACGCAGGCGTTCGGGGATCGTCGCCGGATCCATGTTGTCGCGCCAGAAGGCGGTGTCGCGGCGCTGGCTCAGTACATAGTGCAGCTTGAGGAAATCGATGATCCGCCCCCAGCGGTACAGCGTCTTCTCGTTGTAGCGCCGGGCGACGATGTCCATGACCTCGCGCGCCGGCGGCATCTGTTCGGCGATCATCTTCGCCGAAAGCTCGATCAGCACGATCGCCGAGGCCTCCAGCGGCTCGAGAAAGCCCGCCGCCAGCCCCACCGCCACGCAATTGCCCTTCCAGAACAGTTCGCGGTGGCCGGAACGGATATCGATCTTGCGCACGGCCAGGCCATCGGCGGCCGGGCCGATATAGGCGCGTAGCTCCGCTTCGGCCTGCTCGCGGCTGATGTGGCGGCTCGAATAGACGTGGCCGACGCCGCGCCGCGTCGGCAAGCCGATGTCCCAGATCCAGCCCGCCGATTGCGCGGTGGAGATGGTGTGCGTGGCAATCGGTGCGTCCGGATCGGGATAGGGCACCTGCACGGCCAGCGCGGTATCGCAGAACAGCACGTCGTTGCAGTCCTTGAAGCCCACGCCCATCGTCTCGCCCAGCAACAGGCTGCGCATGCCGGTGCAATCGACGAACAGGTCGCCGGCGATCTCGCCCGCCTGCTCGGTCACGATCGCGCGGATGTCGCCGCTCTCGTCCTGCAACACCTGGCGCATGTCGGCGAGCACGTGGCGCACGCCCAGCTTTTCGGTGCAGTGCCGCTGCATGAACGGCGCGAACTTGCCGGCGTCGAGATGATAGGCGTAGTTGGCCTGCCCCTCGAACTCGGCATCGGCCATGGTCTTGGGCGCCAGGTTCTCGTCGCAGATGCGGCCCTGCGGGCAGACGGCATCGCAGAACGTCTCGTCCGCGTCCTCATTTTCAACCAGCGTTCCCGCCAGCCAGTGTGGCGCGAGGTTCAGTTGCCCGAAGCGCTGGGGCAGCACCAACGGGTGGTAATAGGCATCGTCATCCGCGCCGGTGGTCCATTTGGCAAACAGCGCGCCCTGCTTGAAGGCGGCATCGCATTGGCGGAAGAAATCGGTTTCGGAAATGCCGACGCTTTTCAGCGTGGAGCGCAGGGTCGGCCATGTCCCCTCGCCCACACCGATGATCGGCACGTTGGGGGATTCGACCAGGGTAACGGAAAAGTCGTGCCCGATGCGCGGGCGATGCTTGGCGGCAATGATCGCCGCGGTCAGCCATCCGGCGGTCCCGCCGCCGACAATCACGACATCGCGCACTGCACGCACCATCCGCGTCCTGCCCCGTTGTTCGAACGACTATTGGTGGTGGCGGCGCCAGCATGGGAACCGGCGCCGCCACCACGTCACATCAGTAGTTGAAACGGGCGCCGAACACAAAGCGGCGACCGTAGGACCAGGTATCGAGCGGCATGTTCGAGAACCGGCCATAGGTGCTGTAGGTCGAGTTGTTGAGGTTGGTGCCTTCGAAGAAGACCGAGACCTGCTTGGTCAGCTGGTAGCTGGCGCTGGCGTCGATCTGGAACTGGCGGTTCACGTTCACCGGTTCCGCGCCGAACGTGCCACCCTGGGTCTGGCCCAGGCTGAGCAGGTACTTGTCGCGCCAGTTGCCGGCAAGGCGGACCTCCAGCCCGTTCTTGTCGTAGAAGGCGATGATGTTGGCCGAATTGGCCAGCCCCGTGATCGCGAACGCCGAACCCGAGATATCGCTCGTGTCGAACGTGCGGTTGGTGCTGACCAGCGTGGCGTTGGCGTTGAAGCCGAAGCCGGTTTCGCCGAACACGTGCTGCCAGGCGATTTCCACGCCGCGCACCACGCCTTCCGGCCCGTTGACCTTGCCGTTCACCTGGAACTGCGCGGCCTGGCCGGTGAACGGATCGGTCACCCCGTTGATCGTCTGGGTGCGCACGCCGCCGACGATGAAGTTCGAGATGAACTTCATGAAGCCGTTGACCGCAAAGTACGAGTTGGAGCCGTAGTAGTATTCGGCGCCCAGATCGAGGTTATCGGCCAGGTAGGGCTTGAGGTTGGCATTGCCACCCGATGCCGCGAGGCTGCCCTTGCGCAGCGTACCCAGAGTGATCGTGGGGCTGAGGTCGTTCAGCACCGGCCGGGTCAGGGTGCGCGAAGCGTCGAAGCGCAGCTGCAGCTTCGGCGTCACTTCCAGCTTCACGTCCAGGCTCGGCAAGACGTAGTTGTAGCTCGTCTCGCGGGTGATGAGCTGGTCGGGGGTATAGGAGCCCACCGAGATCAGCGTCGGGTCGGTTGGGACCGTCACCAGCGTCACCGGGTTGCGACCAATCGCGCCCGAGGTCAGCTTGGTGTACTCGTCACGCACGCCGGCGCTGATGTGGATCGGCATGTTGCCGACCATGCTGTCGAAGTTGATGCGCAGATAGCCGGCAAAGGTCCGTTCGCGCACATTCAGCACGCTGGCCGGATCGAACGCGGGCGCAGTCGTGCCGCCACCGGTCGCTTCGAGAGCGCGATAGACCGCCACCGGATCGTAGGCGATGATCGCGGGCGCCAGGTTGCCCTTGTAGCCGGGGATGAAGTTGGCGGTGCTGATCGTGCCCTGGTAGATGCTGCTGGGCAACGGCGCCACCGCGCCGGTGCGGCCCGACGGCGCGCCATAGCCGCCGTAACGGAAGAACGTGCCATTGACGAACGGGCTCTGGTTTTCCTTGTGGAACTTGTTTTCCTGATAGCTCGCGCCGAAGTGGATCTTGATCGCGTCGCTTTCGTACTTGCCCGAAATCTTGATCTGCTTGACCAGATCCGTGTAATAATTGGGGAATCCCGCGATCACGTGGCTGCCGATCAGCGACGGGTCGGTGAACTTCCCGACGTTGCCGTTCGGGCCGACGTCGTGGATGCTCGGCAGATAGCCCGAGCTGGGGCCGCCGATGGTGACGCCGGTGTTGGCGCCCAGCACTGTCGAATAGCGGGTGCACGAGGTCGGCGGCGTGGTCGGCCCCGCGCCGGCCGGATAGGTACAGCCGGTCGAGAGGAACCCGCCGTTCGGATCGGCGTTGGTGCCGCCATAGCCGATGTCCATGGCGTTGGCGTACCCGTTCTTGCCGGGGTTCAGGACCGAGCGCGAGAGCGAGGCATCGACATCGAAGCTCAGTTCGTCAGTCGCTTCCCACTTCAGGTTGCCGCCCACCATGTAGGTCTGGTTGATGTCCCGCGCGAGGTTGGCGTTGAAGTCCATCGGCGTGCCGAACTGGTTGAAGTCCACCACGGTGCCGTTGCTGTCCTGCTTCACGTTGCGCAGGTCATCGCCGTTAAACCACGCGCCGTAACCGTAAGTCGCGGTGTGCAGCGTCTGGCGGGTGAAATTGCCGTCCAGAGTCACCAGCACCTTGTCGCTGGGGCGCCACTGGTAGGCCAGGCGGCCGTCGATGCGCTCGTCCTTGGTGTTGACCTGGTTAGCGCCCAGCTGCTGCGGGAACCAGCCCAGCACGTTCTTCTTGGCGGGCGTGAAGTCGCTGGTCTGGCACGCGGGCTGCGACTGGCACTGGTAGAAGTAGTTGCCGATCCAGCCGGGGATGAAGACCTGGTTGGAGGTCGTGTCCGAACGCTTGTAGGCGACATAGGCCAGGATACCCATGGTATCGTCGGCAAAGGTCGTGCTGGCCAGCGCCGCGCCCGAGGGGACGACCCGGCCACTGCGGTCCTGCACCGAACCCGATGCCTTCAGCGCCAGCTTGGTGCCGTTGCTGTCGAAAGGCTTGGGCAGCGCGACGTTGATCGTCGCGCCGATCGCGCTGTTGCCGAGTTCGACGTCGGGCGTCTTGTAGACCGAAATGTTCTGGACGAAGTCCGAACCGATCGTGGTGAAATCCACCGCGCGGTTGCCCGATGCGGTCGACAGGTGGCGGCCGTCGAACTGGGTATCGTTGAAATCGCCGCCGAAGCCGCGCACGGTCACGCCGTTGGCTTCGCCGCGCGCGCCCGAGCGCTGGATCGAGATGCCGGGCAGGCGCTGCAACGCGTCGGCCACGTTGGCATCGGGGAACTTGCCGATGTCCTCGGCGGAAATCGCGTCGACCACGCCGGAGGCGCTCCGCTTGATTTCCATGTTGCGCTGGAGCGAACCGCGGATGCCGGTGACGATGATTTCGGAGCCTGGCTCGTTGCTGACCTCGGCATCGGCCGGGCCTGCGCTTTCGGCCGGCGCCTGCTGCGCCACCGCCGGCATGGCGATCGCGAGCGCGATGGCGCCCGACGCCCCGCCCAGCAGGAACCGCGAATTGATTGAAGTCCTCATACCCTCTCCACTGCTCTGTCTGACGGCCCCCCCGCCCGGGAAGGAGACGACATCGCTCGCACCGTTCACTGCCTCCCGAACGGGCCGAAACGGGGAGCTCCAGGGTCGCTGAGGACAACGCCGTGCAACTGCGGTTGCCAGCCATCTCTCCGCCACGCCGGTGCTCTGCTCGTCACCTTGCCCATTTTGAGTAACCGATAAAGGTAGCGCTATCAACATGAAATTGTCTGCGCAATCAGACGGGTGCCCGGCAGTGTTGCAAAAAGCCCACGATTCCGGTTAGAGTTTCGATGTTAGCGCGCACATCGCGGCCCGCAATATCATGTAATAACCATCGCAAAACACGCGAGAATGCAGGAGAGGACGATTGGCGGAGCAAATCGAGATTCTGAACAGCGATGCCCATCGCAATCTTGCCATGCACCCGCTGGCGGGGCCGCATCCGCACATGGTGCAGATCGTCGTTACCGAGGTGACACGCGCCGCCGCCTGCTGCCCGGTCGTGCTCGCCAAGTCGCCCGAGACGGGCCGATTCGCGCTGGTGGCGCTGTTCGGATTCCAGCCGGGCGAAGTGCTGGTCGAGGGCGCAGAGGCCGGAAACGCGGCCTTTCTTCCGCTCGACCTGCAACGCCAGGGCTTCTTCACCGCGGACGACAATATCGCGATCGACCTTGCCCACCCGCGCTTCGCGCCCGGCGGCACGGTGCCGCTGTTCGACGCGATGGGGGGGCCGAGCGACGAGATGCGCGTGGTCCAGCGCGCGATCGGCCATCTCATGGGCACCGCCGCGCCGACCGAGCAATTCATCGCCATGCTCGTGGAAGAGAGACTGATCGAACCGGTCGACATTTCGCTTTCTTTCGACGACGGGCAGACGATCGCGCTGAACGGCCTTTATTCGGTGAGCGGCGAGGCGCTGTCGGCGCTCGAGGATGCGACAATCATCAGACTATTCCGGCAGGGTTGGCTCCAGGCCGCGCTCGCCATCCACGGCTCGCTGCAGCAGGTGGGCATCCTCGCCCGCCGCCGCAACGAACGGCTCGCGGGCGGCTGGAACTGAGCCTGATGCTGGCGGAGCTTGCACCCGGCGCGCCCGAACTGGCGAGTGCGGAAAGCTTTCACGCCGGCGTGATCCTTGCGGGCACGCCCGTTGTCATCCGGAGCCTGTGCGCCGATCTGCCGGCGGCGCAGGCGGCGCGCGCATCCGCCCGCGCCGCGCTCGACCATGTCCTGTCGTTCGATACCGGGCGGCGGCCGCAGGTCTTTCTCGGCGATCCGGCGATCGGCGGCCGCTATTACTACAGCGACGATCTTTCCGGCTTCAATTTCACCCGCGCGGAACTGCCGCTGGCGCAGGCCTTCGCGCACATGCTGCGCCATGCCGACGATCCGTCCGCGCCCACCGCCTATCTCGGCTCGCTGGTCGCGCCCGCCTATCTTCCCGGCTTTGCCGAGGCCAACGCGGTGCCGATCGTGCCGCCGCAGGTCGAGGCGCGGCTGTGGATCGGCAACCCGTCGACCGCCGCCACCCATTACGACGCCTATGAAAACCTCGCCTGCGTGCTGGCGGGGGCACGGCGCTTCACGCTCTATCCGCCCGATGCGATCGGCGATCTCTATGTCGGGCCGATCGATCACACGATGGCCGGCCAGCCGGCCAGCCTTGCCGCCGCGAGTGCAGACCCGGTGCGCTATCCCCGGTTCGCGGCGGCGCGGGACCGCGCGATCACCGTGGACCTCGCTGCCGGCGACGCGCTGTTCCTGCCCAAGCTGTGGTGGCACCAGGTGGAAGCGACCGCGCCGGTCAACGTGATGCTCAATTACTGGTGGGATGCGACCGCGATCGGCCCCGACGCCCCGCTGCTCGCCATGCTGCTCTCGATGATCGCCATCGCCGAGCGGCCGGAGGCGGAGCGCGCGGCGTTCCGCGCGTTCTTCGATCATTACGTGTTCCGGCCGGATGGCCACCCCCTCGCGCACCTGCCGGAAGACCGGCGCGGCGTGCTGCGCGACATCAAGGGGGCTGGCTATGGTCCGATTCGCGCGATGGTGCTGCGCGCCCTGCGCGGCGGCTGACTTCCCGACCCGCCTACAAAAATGAGGCCCGGAAAGCATGTGCCTTCCGGGCCTTCTCAGGTACTGCGGCGGCCCCGGGAGAGGAGGGATTGGGGCCGCAGCGAGGGAACGTTTGAATCAGTGCCCGCCCCAGCCTTCCATCTGCTCCAACTCCTTGCCCTTGGTTTCGGGCAGGAAGGCCTTGACCAGCCAGAAGCTCACCGCCGCGCTCAGCGTGTAGAGTACATAGGTCTCGGCAAGGCCCAGGCCGCTCGCCATGGCCGGGAAGCTCTGCACCACGGCGTAGTTCGCGCCCCACTGGGCCAGCCCGCACACCGCCAGCGCCGATCCGCGCAGCTGGTTGGGGAACATTTCGCCCAGCATCACCCACATCACCGGACCCCAGCTGACGTTGAAGAACACCACGTAGATATTGGCCGCGATCACCGCGATCAGGCCCAGATGCTGGTCCATCTGCAGCGCCCCGGCGGTGTCGAGCGTCCCGCGCGAGAACGCCCAGCTCATCGCGCCGAGCGATAGCGTCATCCCCGCCGAACCGATCAGCAGCAGCGGCTTGCGCCCGACCTTGTCGACCAGCGCCATGGTGACGAAGCAGGCCGCGATCGAAACGAGGCCCGAGATGATGTTGCGTTCCAGCGCCGCCTGTTCGGAAACGCCCGCCAGCTTCCACAGCGTTTCGCCGTAGTAGAAGATCACGTTGATCCCGACGAACTGCTGGAAAACGGCAATGATCAACCCCGCCCACACGACCGGGCGCAGCACCGTTCCCGGCGCCAGCACATCGGCCAGGCGCGGGCGGTGGTCGGTGGCGAAGGATGCGCGGATCTCATCGACCTTGCGGCGGGCCTCGGTCTCGCCGAACAGGCGCGAAAGCACCGCGTGAGCTTCCTCGGCGCGGCCGCTGCTTACCAGATAGCGCGGGCTTTCCGGAATGAACTGCAGCGCGACCAAGAACACCACCGCCGGAATCGCCTGCGCGATGTACATCCAGCGCCAGGCCGGAACACCGCCCAATTGCCCCAGCGAATCCCCTGCCTGCCGCGCGAGCACGTAATTGACGACGAAGGCCAGCGTCAGGCCGGTGATGATCATGACCTGCTGCACGCTGGTCAGCCGCCCGCGGATCGCCGCCGGCGCAACCTCGGAAATGTAGGCGGGCGACAACACGCTGGCCGCGCCCACCGCCATGCCGCCGAAGAAACGGGCGATCACGAACAGGGTGTGATTTCCGGTAAGGCCCTGCACCAGCGCGCCGGTGAGAAACAGGATCGCGGCCAGCACCATGATGCGCTTGCGCCCGAAGCGGTCGGCCATGCGCCCGGCGGTGAAAGCGCCGGCGGCGCAACCGACCAGCAGCGACCCCACGGTGAAGCCAAGACCATTGTCGTCGAGCGCGAACGCCGCCTTCAGGCCCGCCTGCGTGCCGTTGACCGCGCCGCTGTCATATCCGAATAGCAGTCCGCCGATCGTGGCGACCGATACGATGGCGCCCACAAGCGCCATGTTCACCCGGTCTTGCTGCACTGCCGTCATTTTCCTCTCCCGACTCGTTCAATGCGCATTGATTGCCACGCATTTCGCCTTGCATCGACGGTCTTGCTTGAGCTGTCACCGGTTCTTCCGATGCCGCTCTCCCGCTCGATGATAGCGCTACCTCAATATCGCGCCGTTCGCGCCGCGCAAGCGTGAAATGGGTTTAAGTCTGCTTAAATGACAATCCCGCTTGCCAAGGGCGTGCCGCGCGGTCAGGAAATCCGCAACGGGAGCAGCAAGAGATGAACGATATCCGATCGCGCCGTCGGCAGTCCGGGCGCCCCACGGTGACCGACGTCGCGCGCCTCGCCCAGTGCTCGCCGATGACCGTCAGCCGCGTGGTCAACGGAGGCGCAGGCGTGCGCGAGGAAACGCGCCTTGCGGTCGAAGCGGCCATCAAACAACTCAACTACGCACCCAACCGCGCCGCGCGCAGCCTTGCCGGCGCATCGCAGCTGCGCATCGCGCTGCTTTATGCCAACCCTTCCGCCTCCTATCTTAGCGAACTGCTGATCGGCTGCATGGACGCGGCGACGCGGCTCGATGCCCACCTGATGGTCGAACGCTGCGATCCGGATCGCGATCAGGCGAAAATGATCGCGCGGCTGGTGGAAAGCGCGGTCGATGGCTTCCTGCTCCCCCCGCCGCTGTGCGACGACACCGCGCTGCTCGCCCGCCTGCGCCGCGCCGGAACCCGCGCCGTGCTGGTCGGCCCCGGCCAAGCAGAAGCGCATCACGGCGTGGTGATGATCGACGATTACCAGGCCGCCTACGACATGACGCGCCACATCCTCGATCTGGGCCACAAGCGCGTGGGCTTCATCATCGGCAACCCCCGCCAATCGGCCAGCGCGCTGCGCCTTGCCGGCTTTCGCGATGCCATGGCCGAAGCCGGCGTGAACGTGGACGAGGCGCTCGTCAAACAGGGGCAGTTCACCTACCGCTCCGGGCTGGACGCGGCGATGGACATGCTCGCCCTGCCCCAGCGCCCGACCGCGATCTTCGCCTCGAACGACGATATGGCCGCCGGCTGCGTGGCGGCTGCGCACCGCAACGATCTGGAAGTGCCGCACGACCTTACCGTGTGCGGCTTCGACGATACCGCGTTCGCTTCCACGATCTGGCCGGAGCTGACCACGATCCGCCAGCCGATCCGCAAGATGGCCGAGACCGCGCTGGAGCTTCTGGCGCAGGAAATCCGCGCAGACCGCGCCGAGGAAAACCCGCAACCGCGCCTCGCCACGCTTGCGTACGAACTGGTTCGGCGGGAATCCGATGCCGCGCCGCCGGGCAAGGCCTAGGCGGCGTGGACAAATTTGAGCCAGTATCTGGCGGTGGCGAGATGGACCATGCCGAGGAAGCTGTTGGCAAGCTGGTCGTAGCGGGTGGCGATGGCGCGGTTGATTTTGAGATGGCCGAACATG
>NZ_RQSI01000102.1:0-5163 GCF_003856955.1 Novosphingobium sp. LASN5T | reverse complement strand
TCCCGAAGATCCTGTGAAAGCGTTCGTGCCATCCATGCTGGCCTCCTGACACCAGCAGGAAGTCTGAATCACAACGGCGCCGCGAAGGGAATCCCTGACGAGTCAGTTCGTGTGGAAACCGCTCTAACGAAGCGCATGGATATAATTGAACATAGCCCCAAACGGATTGTTGCCATTACCGGACGAAGGGTCCGGCATGTAATGCACCGATGCCCTTGATCCCTGCATGAGCATTATATCTCGATTTCAGAAGAAAAACTCGTTCCTAGACGGAAAGTTATAACCTAAATGGCCCGGCAATGCCGGTGGTAACGGGGGGGTAGTTTGATGGACAGCATTCTCATCGAGGCTATCCACTGGATCACGCGTGCGATAGAAATCACGGGTACGGCGATCATTGTCGTCGGTGCGGGTTACTCGCTTCTCAGATTCCTACTGACAGCGGCAAAGGGCTTGACCGATGAAGGTTCTGTTGGAAGTTTCCGCTCAAATCTGGGGGAAGCCATCCTCTTGGGTCTCGAATTCCTGGTTGCAGCGGACATAATCAATACCATAGCTATTCAGCCAACGCTGAACAGTTTGGCCGTTCTTGCGGGCATTGTGCTTATAAGGACATTTCTGAGCTTCTCTCTTGAAGTTGAGATTAAGGGCCGTTGGCCTTGGCAAAGAGCAACAGGAGTCCACCGCGATGACTGAATAGCAGTTCGGTTTTAGCACATGCACCCAATCACACAGTCGTCGCTCTACCGCCAGCGCGCATCCATCGGCCGCTCCGTGCCCCACTTTTTTGGGTTCACGGACACTACGTATATCAGCCAGTTTGAGGAGTCGTCCATCAGGGGCATCGCGGCTCGCCAAATTATCGCCGGTCGTTTTTCAACGGAGGAAAGATCATGATGAAAAGTCGCACTTCCTATCTTTATTCGCTGGCATTGATAGGCGGCGTTCTTCTGTCTCCCAGCCTTGCTGCGGCCCAGAGCCAAGGAACAGGACAGGCCTCAACCCAGCCCCCCATGTCTCCCAACGGCAGTGCAATGCCGTCCGGTGGGATGATGGAAGGTCATGACGCGATGCCCGGCATGCAAGGCGGCATGCAAATGCCTAAACCCGTTATGGCACAGGACAAGTCAGGATGCTGCGCCAAGAAGATGAAAACTATGGGAAGGGCGAAGCACAGCCCCAGACATCGCAGGCACGCCAAGCCGGCCGCCGCAAAGCCTGCACCGATGCCCGCCGACAAGCCAATGCCCATGCAGGACGATATGTAAGAGTATCAGCATGAAGCGTCCGCTCCATCAAATCACTACTCACCGAACTCTCTGGAGTCGGATTGGCTACCGGGTTCTGATCGCACTGACGGTGATGCTCACATCACCGTCGGTCGTGGCGCAAACCGCTGACGAGCACGCTTCGCATCATCCAGGCGGAGGCGGGGCAGCTCCAGCCATGCCTGCCGCAGCCAGCGGCACCGACATGCCTGCAACACAACCCATGGGAGGCTCGGGCACTGACCCAATGGCCGCCATGATGAAGCAGATGATGTCACCGTCGGCCGGATCTGCCGGGCCGGGAGGTATGGGTGGCACAGCCGCGCCCTCCGGCTGTTGCGGGCCAATGGGTGCCAAACCCTTCTACCCCTCGCTGATGCAATGGCCAGCGCTGACCGACGAAGCGCGGCGGGCCGTTCGAGCCGAGGCGTTAAAGCGCCTCGGCTCGGGGACCAATGCCCTCGCTGCCGAGCAATCCCGACTCCATCACGCGCTCGCATCCAATGACTTTGCAACAGCAGGCGCCTCTATCAAGGGGGCTCGCGAAGGCCTTGCTCAGGCCGAGAGCGGCGTGAGCGCCCTCAAGGGGCTGGAAGAAGGCAAGGCCCCCCGCGAAATCGCTCTCACATGGTTCAAAAATCAAAATGGAATAGGCGGAGCTGAAAAGATGGCGACGGATAGCGGCCTTTCCTGGTGGCACATCATTGGAATGGTACTGCTCGCGGCCGCGCTACTTACCGCCCTGCTCTTGCGGCAGGCTCGGCTTCGTCGCATCGCGAGCCTTGTCGAGCGACTGATGCCAGGATCACCCTCCGCACAAACTTCAATAGGCGCTCTGGCTGCACCCACGGCAATGGCACAGCCCGCTGTTCTCGCGGGCGTCCCACAGGTGTCTGCCGCGACTAATGCACCGCCGCCCGTTCGACGCCCTTGGAAGGGGGTGCTGCGGATCAAGGCGATCTTCGACGAGACGCCAAACGTGAAGTCGTTTCGCTTAATGGAGCCGGATGGCGGTTCCATTCCCTTCACCTTCCTGCCTGGTCAATATGCCACTATCACCTCGGAAATCGACGGACAGAAAGTCCGTCGATCCTACACAATCTCATCGTCTCCCACGCAGCGCGACTATATCGAACTCACGATCAAGCGTGAACAATATGGCCTGGAGTCGCGTCATCTTCACGATCATGCCGATACCGGCGATCTCCTTGAAATATCTGCCCCCGCCGGCAGGTTCTTCTTCACGGGGAAGGAAGCCGACGGCATCGTTCTGATCGCCGGCGGCGTTGGCATCACGCCAATGATGAGCGTTTTGCGAAGTCTCACAGACCGGTCCTACGAGCACGACATTTTTCTACTTTACGGCGTGAATACACCTGAAGACCTCATATTCCGCGATGAGTGCGATCATCTGGCACGGCGCCATCCCAAGCTTCACGTCGCGTATGCCGTCGCCAAAGCTGAAGGCACCGATTGGCAAGGCCATGTTGGCTACATAACGGCGGATTTCATAGCGGCCTCGGTACCCGACATTTCGAAACGACGAGTCCACTTGTGCGGCCCCCCCCCCATGATGGCCGCAGTGAAAGAAGCGCTCGCGCAGCTCAAGGTTCCGTCAGACCAGGTCAAAACCGAGGAGTTCGCTCCGCCGAAGGGTGGCCCCGTCTTGGAAACCGAACCGACGGAACCTGCTGTCACACCGGCATTCACTGCTGACCAGGCCGTACCGATTCCGTCTGCACACGCTACGATCACATTCTCGAAATCCGGCAAGGCAGGCCCGCTCGCGCCGGACCAGTCGGTGCTCGAAGCCGCCGAGGCGATTGGCGTAGCGATTGATTATGATTGCCGAGCTGGCACCTGCGGTCGGTGCAAAGTGCCACTCCGCCAGGGTCAGGCAACCATGGAGGTCGAGGACGCGCTCGCCGCGGATGAGAAGGCAGCGGGAATCATCCTCGCCTGTCAGGCAAAATCGACGGGTGACCTGGTGGTGGAGGCCTGATGACCGAAACCGAAAAAATCACGGTCGGAGGCCTGGTCAGTGTGCTAACGCTGATCGTCCCCGGATTTCTTATCCATTCCGCGCCCCGCTTCCCGGGCAGCCTTGCCGGGAGCATGTTCGGGATCGCCGCCGCGCTTCTGTTCCTGCTCCTGCTGTCCTACACGGCGGTGAAGCGGCAGGCCTGGATCAAGGAGCGGACCAAAGGCTCCATCTCGCTTGGGGCGCTAATGGGGTTTCACGTCTACGCCGGCGCAATCGGGGCATTGCTCGGCATCATTCACTCCGGCCACAAGTTTCAGAGTCCGCTCGGTGTGAGCCTTGTGATATCGATGCTCGCGGTCGTCGCGAGCGGATTCATCGGGCGATATTATCTTGCGCAGGTCAGCCAGGATCTCCGGCTTCAGCAAAAAGAGCTCAAGCTGCTTCGCGACCGCTACGATGGGTTGGCCACAGTTTCCGTAGTCTGGACCCGCGATAGCGTCGTCGATCCGTCAGGACTGAGGCTCGATCATCTGCTCGGGGCCATTTCAGATCTCGAATTTACAATAATGGCACGGGATGCGATCAAGCGCACCCTCGCGCGGTGGACTGTGTTCCATGTCGCGGTTGCGATTGTGATGTATGGCCTGATGGCATTGCACATTTGGGGCGGTTACTATTACGGCCTTCGGTGGCTGCCGTGAAGCGAACCACCATCCTTTACCTGGTGCTTGCGACGATCGCGCTGCTCGCCGCCGCCGCCATCCCTTTCACCGTCTACCGATCGGGGAGCACGGCGCTGCCTCAATGGTCATCGGCAGTCCGTCCCGGCCCCCTGTCAAGCGCACACGCGTTTCTTGAAGGCAAATGCGAGAGCTGCCATACTCCCAATCAAGGCATCAAGGCCGCAACCTGTATCGCATGCCACGCTTCTGCTCCTGAACTCCTGATGAAACCAGCGACCGCCTTCCACGCCAACCTGAAGGAGTGCGCGGGTTGCCACATCGAGCATCAGGGCCGCACTCTTCGTCCGGTTAGGATGGATCACCAGATCCTCGAGGAGATTGCGAGGCGTACTACGGGACAAGCTGCAAAACTCGACTGCCAGTCCTGCCACGCGCCTCGGGATATCCATAAGGGATTTTTCGGTCCCGAGTGCGCAAGTTGCCACACAACGGAACGATGGAAAATCAACGGCTTCTTGCATCCCAGCCCAAAATCGACCGAATGCTCGCAATGCCACAAGGCGCCGCCGAGCCATTACATGATGCACTTCGAGATGATGGACAAGATGATCAGCGGCGAAAAACGGGCGCGGGTGGACCAGTGCTTCAGTTGCCACCAGACCGACTCGTTCAACAACATCAAAGGCGTCGGTATGGTCAAGGTGCATTGAGCGATCATTTTGCGCAGATAATTTGGCCCATCGTGGCCCTGTTACCCAAGCAATGAGCCTCGATCCGACAATCGATGAGACGCAACGGACGAGCCGCTTGACGCGCGTCGAAAGGATCAGATACGTCGTAAGCGGCGCTCCGCCCACCTTGCGCGGCGGCGGTTGTGGCAACCAATGCCCAACTTCCCCGATCTCGACGTGCTCAACGCCTGGCGTGAGGCGCAGTGCATCGCGCAATGGGCACCGGATGGGTCGGTTCGTTAAGTAAGCGGCTCAAACGCCGGTCTAGATCCGTATCCATCGAAAAATCCGATCCTCATTCAGTCGGGTTCACAAGCGCGATACTCGCATTCCACATTATCCGCTTTATCTGTCTGTCCGGCAAAGCACCGTATCCATCCGGCGGGGGCCGCCTTGTCTGGGTAGGTAGCGAGCGCTCTTAAGCGTGCTCTTAAGAGTGTGCTTTGGAGCGGTCGGTGGGTCAGGTGACGGTATTTTCGGGGCCAGAGCGGCGCCGG
>NZ_RQSI01000101.1:0-5294 GCF_003856955.1 Novosphingobium sp. LASN5T | reverse complement strand
TGAGCACCCTTGCTCACAGGATCGTCACCCGAGATAATCATAGGAGTAGTGCCTCAACTTACGTCAGGGCGCGGAAACTCAACGCTGACACCCGCCAGCGCAAGGTGGGCGCGAAACACCGCTTACGATCACGCGGCTCTGTTTGCCATGTCGGTTGGGAACCGCGCGGCGCCTCGAGGTGCGAAATCGGCTCATCTCCGCGATGGTCGATCACGCGACGGTGGCCGGCATCATGTCCCTGACTGGCGTCGTATCGGCGAGCTTCCTCGCGCAGGTCATGGCGATGGGCTGGCATTGCGAAAGGCTCGGACCGCCCCGCATGTGCAACGGCGCCTCGCTCGCCGCGTTCCGCATCGACCTCGACGCGGACACGCCGGATCGGCTTGCCAATACCGGCATATATACGCCCGGCGCGATCGTCGCGCCGTTGGCCCAGGCCGCGTGAGGGAGGGCGCCATGGCTCATGACCCCGCGCTTTGCACCGCGCGCCTCCTCGCCGATGGCTATTGCATCGTCCCGGACGCCTGTGCGCCCGATACGATCACAGCGCTCAATCGCGATCTTGCGCCCCGCTTCGCTGCGACGCCTTTTTGCGAGGGCGGCTTCTATGGCACCCGTACCAAACGGTTCGGGGCCTTGCTGCGTCGCTCGGAGCATGCAGCCGCACTGGTCCGATGCGACAAGGTGCTGCGGATCGTCGAGACGGTGCTCAGCTCCTATTGCGACCGGATCGTCCTTAACCTCGCCCAGGCCGTCGAACTCCATGAAGGCGCCCTCGCGCAAATCCCGCACCGCGATCAGGATCTCTGGCAGGCGACGCGCGACGGCCGCGAATATCAGGTCAATGTCATCTGGCCGCTCGGTGCGTTCACCGCGGAAAACGGTGCGACCGTGCTCTGGCCGGGAAGCCATCGCCCGGGTGCCCCCGTCGAACCGACGGACGAACCGGTCGCGGCGGAGATGGAGCCGGGCTCGGCCATGCTGTGGCTCGGCAGCACGCTCCACGGCGGCGGCGCCAATCGCACGCCGGTCCCCCGGCGCGCCGTGATCGTCAGCTATTGCCTCGGCTGGCTACGCACATTCGAGAACCAGTATCTCGTTTATCCGCCGGATGTCGCGCGCCACTTCGATCCCGAACTCGCCGAACTGGTCGGCTATGCCCAGCATCGGCCCAATCTCGGCAATGTCGAAGGCCAGTGTCCGTCGGTCCTCCTCGGCCGGGAGGGTATTGACGGTCTCCCGGCCATCGATGCGCTGTTGCCCGAACAGGCCGAGGCGCTCGCCGCCTATGTCGCCGATCAGGAAGCTGCGCGCGCAGGTCTGATCGGAGGATAGGCGACGCTGACCGGGATGGGCTATGTCCGCGGATTCACCCGGCGCGGACTGGCACTCGCCAGCGCCTTATGCCCCGCTGGCGCACTGCGACCGCCACGGCTTCGCCTGGGAATGGCTGCGCCGCATGCAGACCTATCGCACAGCCTGCGCGCGCCAGCTCACCGCCGCCGAAGAACGCCGGATCGCCGCGCAATTCGGGCTGCACCGCCTCGAATCGCCCGATCTCGCCTGGCCGCAGGCCCGGCCGCTTTGGCGTCGGGACATCGATTCCGCCGTCCTCGAGGCCGAGATCGCGCCGTTAACCGATGGCGAAACGATCGACCTTCGAATGCTGACCACCATCGCCAGCTTTGACGACGACGGACACGAGGAGCATTGGCTCTTCGCCGATCATGGTCATCACGTCCGTATCGACGTGCGTACTGGTTCTCTGAACGAAGGATGCGTCGGCCTGCGCTTTCAGATAAGAGGCTTTCCGCGCTGCCGCGCGCAACTCGCATCACTCGATCGCCTAGTGGCTCTGACCGAACTGGGCCGCTGGCCCGCGCGCAATCCGCCGCCCGAGCGTCGTGCCGAACGATGGGCACTGATGCTGCGCGTCCACGATGCCGTGGCGAGCGGAGCGTCCCATCGCGCGATCGCAGAGTGCCTGTTCGATCTCGGTGACCTGCCGCGCTGGCGCGTAACCACGCCATCCTGGCGTCGCCGCGTCCAGCGGCTTGCCGAGGCCGCGCGCCAGCTTGCCAGAGCGGGTTCCACGATCTGGCTTCGCTCGTAGAAAAGCGGTCTAGTCTTCGGCCCCGGTGACGTTCTTGCGCACGCGCTGATAGGCTTCGCCAGTGTCCGGATGAAACATCTCGTAAATCTCGACGCCGAATGTCTTCGCCAATTGCTCGACTTTGTCGGCCGATATGGAGCGTTTCTCGCGCTCAACGCCACTGATGTAAGATCGATCAATTTCAGCGGCGACGGATAAGTCGACCTGCGACATACCGAGTGCGTTCCGCATCATCCGGATATTTTTTGCAATGATGGCGCGCGCGACTCCCATGGTGGCGCGCAGCCACCACAGAAAGACCAATTCTCAAGTAGACTATAGTCCGCAAAATTGCGGGAACCGCTGCTAGGCCCGAATATGCGCAGGTCGATTATCGGGCCTCTGCAACCGCCGTCGCTTCGCCGATCACCGGCGCTCCCCACCGACCGGGCGCCACGGCGTCGAAGGAGGCGCGATGGACGATGAAACTGTGGGCGCGGGCCGGGCCCGCCCATTCCTGAACACGCGTCAGGCCGGGCATTATCTCGGCCTCACGCCCCGCCATCTCGAGAGGCTAAGGGCGCAGGGCCGCGGTCCTACCTTCCGTCGCCACTGCCGCTACGTCGTCTATCACATCGACGACCTCGACGCCTGGAGCAGGGCCAATAGCAGCGAGGAAAGGTCCGATGACCGACACTGAGAGACGCGCTGTCCTGCGCATCGGCGATGCCTTGCGCAGCGCCCGGGCATACCGCCGACGCTTGAATCGCCGTGGCAGCGCCATTGCTGTCCTGATTGGCGCGCTCGGTTTGACGCTGGCCGCCCCGATTCGGCCTCTGCTCATCTGGAATGCCACCCCGAGCGCGCCGGTCGGCCTGTACGCCATCTCTGCACCACATGACGTCGCCAGGGGCGACATGGTGATCGCGCGTCTGTCGCCGCCCTGGCGCACGCTCGCCGACGCGCGCCGCTATCTGCCAGCGAGCGTGCCCCTCGTGAAGCGCGTCGCGGCGCAGCCGGGCGACACCGTCTGCGCTCGCGGAAACGCCATCTTCATCGACGGGAGCCTGCGCGCGAGGCGCCGCCTGTCGGACGGCCAGGGCCGGCTAATGCCGTGGTGGCAGGGCTGCACGACCCTGCGCGAGGGCATGGTCCTCCTCCTCAACGACAACCCCGCCTCGTTCGACGGCCGCTATCTCGGACCGACGCAGCGCGGCGACATCGTCGGCCGGGCTCATCTGCTGTGGTCGCGCTGAGATGGATACTCGCGGCCGCCGCGCTCGCAGGCGCGACGCCGGCCTATGCCGATCCGGTGGAGCGCTGGCGATCACTCATCACCGAGGCCTCGAGCCGCTTCGGTGTGCCGCAAGACTGGATCGAGCGGGTCATGCGCGCCGAAAGCCACGGACTCACCATGCTCGCCGGTCGGCCGATCACCAGCCGTGCCGGCGCGATGGGCCTGATGCAACTCATGCCGGCGACATGGTCGGAGATGCGTGCCCGGTTGGGCCTGGGCACGGATCCGCACGATCCGCGCGACAATATCCTCGCCGGCACCTTCTATCTGCGGCTGATGTACGATCGGTTTGGATATCCGGGGCTCTTCGGTGCCTATAATGCCGGGCCCGGACGCTACGCCGCCTATACCGCCGGAAGTCGCACGTTGCCCAGCGAGACTCACCGCTATCTCGCATCGGTCACAGGCAACGCGACTCCGGCTGTGCGCCTCGCGACGGTAAATCCGATAGTGCCCGTGGGCGAACTTTTCGCGGTCCAGCGCAATCAGGCCGTAAGGTCCGCGGTATCGGCTCTTCCTGCGCTTTTCGTCGTCCAACGCGACGCCGGCGACAAAGACGAAAAAGCCACAAACGAACAGCCGTGACCGGCTTTCATCGGGGCGATCATGAGCGTGATGCGCAGGGTTTTAGCCCCTCGCGCCTGGCGGCGCGACCGCGCTCTGCTCCGCGGGCGATGCTCGCCCGCTCCGTCGGGCCACGCGTGCCGCGCGTCCCGACCAAAGGCGACGATCGCATGGGGCTGATGCCGGGCTGACGCCCGGCTCGCGGACGCCGCGCGTCCCGCGCGGCAGCGTTGTCTGTGGCCTCTCCCGTATCGCGGGAGTGGGCGGCACTCCCCTTTGGGCGCACCCCGGCGGTCCGCAAGCCGGCCCATCGCTGCGCTCCGGGACCGGCTCCTCCGCTCCGCTTCGGCCCTTTGGGTGCGGGCCGCCTCCCTGGGCGCGCCCGGTGGGTCGCATGTCGCCGCCCACCCCCGCTCCGGGGGAGGCCATGCGGGTTTTTGGGCGGTGCAGGAGGATAGCCATGCGCCAGAAGATCAATCGCCGCGCGCGCGGAGAGGCTGGGGAAACGCTCGCAGAGCCCCGCGCCAGCCTCTATGACGAGGTGACGAACCGGATCATTGCCGAGCTTGAAGGGGGCCGCATCCCATGGGTCCAGCCTTGGGGCAGCGTTGGAACTGCCACCCCCGGCCTGCCGCGCAACGCCGTGACCGGGCGCAATTATTCCGGGGTCAATGTGCTGATCCTGTGGGGTGCTTTGTTCGAGCATGGCTTTCCCTCGCAGGGCTGGCTCACCTTCAAACAGGCCCGCGATGCCGGGGGCTGCGTCCGCAAGGGCGAACATGGCGTGACCGTGGTCTATGCCGACCGCTTCACCCCCGAGGCCGAGAAGGAACGCGCGCGCGAAAGCGGCGAGGATGCCCGCAGTGTGCCCTTCCTCAAGCGTTTCACCGTCTTCAATCTAGCGCAATGCGAAGGATTGCGCCCCGGTCTCGCGTCCGATCCCAAACCATTGCCCGAACGCGAGATTGTGCCGCTTGCCGAAGAGGTGATCGCCGCATCGGGCGTCGATTTCCGCATCGGCGGGGGCAAAGCCTGTTATGTGCCGAGCGCCGACTATGTGCAGGTGCCGCCGCAACCGGCCTTCTATGAACAGATCAATTTCTACCGGACGGCCCTGCACGAACTCTGTCACGCCAGCGGACACCCGGCGCGCCTCAATCGCAACCTGCTCAATAGCTTTGGCAGCAAGGATTATGCGCGAGAAGAATTGATCGCCTTATCTGGACAGTCTGCACCGTGCCTGACGCTTCATTGAAGGGTATCGTCCAAGCGCGACGCAGGGGGTCATCAGGCCGGATGAAGCGCTCCCAATAAGCTGGCGTAGTCCGGCCTGATGACCAC
>NZ_RQSI01000100.1:0-5747 GCF_003856955.1 Novosphingobium sp. LASN5T | reverse complement strand
TTTATGCGATTATATTGGGCTTATGTGGGGTGGGGTGTTTGGTGTCGGTGGGGGGCGTGGTTGGTGGTGGCGTGTTGGAGTGGATGTTTGGTGTGTTGTTGGTGGTTGTGTTTGTGTCGGGAATTTGGGGGTTTTTGGGTGGAATGAAAGAAAAGTGCAAAATGCGGTTGACGGGTGTGAGCGGTGTCCATATATGGCGCTTCACCGACGCGGTGCTGCCGGCTTTCACCGGTTTCTTTGCTGCTTCGGTCGCCAACATAGACGGACAATCGGTCCCCCGGTAGGAAAATCGGGGAACGATGGTTGTCCGCCTGATTTTGTCGCTTCTGCGATTTGAGATCGGGTTTTGGTTTGTGGTGGTGGCTCTTTGACATTGTTGGTTTAGATGAAGGGACATGTGGGCGACGGCGCCCGCGACCTGGGAGCTTCGGGCTCTGTGTCGCGGTATTAAAGTCGATGCCTTATATGTCCTTCGTATCCATTACGTTTGACAGTGCAGGTATCGGCTCCCGAAGTTCGATGCTGTCTGGAATTGGGCTTAGGCCTGTCTGGATGGTGTTGTGACACAACTTGAGAGTTTGATCCTGGCTCAGAACGAACGCTGGCGGCATGCCTAACACATGCAAGTCGAACGAACCCTTCGGGGTTAGTGGCGCACGGGTGCGTAACGCGTGGGAATCTGCCCTTTGCTTCGGAATAACTCAGGGAAACTTGTGCTAATACCGGATGATGTCTTCGGACCAAAGATTTATCGGCAAGGGATGAGCCCGCGTAGGATTAGGTAGTTGGTGGGGTAAAGGCCTACCAAGCCGACGATCCTTAGCTGGTCTGAGAGGATGATCAGCCACACTGGGACTGAGACACGGCCCAGACTCCTACGGGAGGCAGCAGTGGGGAATATTGGACAATGGGCGAAAGCCTGATCCAGCAATGCCGCGTGAGTGATGAAGGCCCTCGGGTCGTAAAGCTCTTTTACCAGGGATGATAATGACAGTACCTGGAGAATAAGCTCCGGCTAACTCCGTGCCAGCAGCCGCGGTAATACGGAGGGAGCTAGCGTTGTTCGGAATTACTGGGCGTAAAGCGCACGTAGGCGGCTACTCAAGTCAGAGGTGAAAGCCCGGGGCTCAACCCCGGAACTGCCTTTGAAACTAGGTGGCTAGAATCTTGGAGAGGCGAGTGGAATTCCGAGTGTAGAGGTGAAATTCGTAGATATTCGGAAGAACACCAGTGGCGAAGGCGACTCGCTGGACAAGTATTGACGCTGAGGTGCGAAAGCGTGGGGAGCAAACAGGATTAGATACCCTGGTAGTCCACGCCGTAAACGATGATAACTAGCTGTCCGGGTACTTGGTACTTGGGTGGCGCAGCTAACGCATTAAGTTATCCGCCTGGGGAGTACGGTCGCAAGATTAAAACTCAAAGGAATTGACGGGGGCCTGCACAAGCGGTGGAGCATGTGGTTTAATTCGAAGCAACGCGCAGAACCTTACCAGCGTTTGACATCCCGCGCTAACCCGAGAGATCGGGTGTTCCCTTCGGGGACGCGGTGACAGGTGCTGCATGGCTGTCGTCAGCTCGTGTCGTGAGATGTTGGGTTAAGTCCCGCAACGAGCGCAACCCTCGTCCTTAGTTGCCATCATTTAGTTGGGCACTCTAAGGAAACCGCCGGTGATAAGCCGGAGGAAGGTGGGGATGACGTCAAGTCCTCATGGCCCTTACACGCTGGGCTACACACGTGCTACAATGGCGGTGACAGTGGGCAGCAAGCACGCGAGTGTGAGCTAATCTCCAAAAGCCGTCTCAGTTCGGATTGTTCTCTGCAACTCGAGAGCATGAAGGCGGAATCGCTAGTAATCGCGGATCAGCATGCCGCGGTGAATACGTTCCCAGGCCTTGTACACACCGCCCGTCACACCATGGGAGTTGGTTTCACCCGAAGGCAGTGCGCTAACCGCAAGGAGGCAGCTGACCACGGTGGGATCAGCGACTGGGGTGAAGTCGTAACAAGGTAGCCGTAGGGGAACCTGCGGCTGGATCACCTCCTTTCTAAGGATCGATCGGAAAGCGCCGGACCTAGCGTCCGGAAGGGCTTCCAATCTTCCAAAGAACATGCCGTCGTCCTCATGTCCCTTCATCCTGGAGATTAGCGAGGCGCCCTGCGTTATGCGGGGCCTGCTTCGTTATTCAGCCTGAGCAGGCTATCAGCCGCCCGCGGCCATTTGGCCGGCTTTGGTGCGGTGGGGCCGGTAGCTCAGGTGGTTAGAGCGCACGCCTGATAAGCGTGAGGTCGGAGGTTCAACTCCTCCTCGGCCCACCATTGTTCATGGACGGGGCCTTAGCTCAGCTGGGAGAGCGGTTGCTTTGCAAGCATCAGGTCATCGGTTCGATCCCGATAGGCTCCACCACTTTCCGAAATACTCCAGAGATGAAGACACGATATCCGGCGCGTTGCGCCGGTCATGCGGGAGCGATCCCGCCGCTATTTGACATTGTGAATGGGTTTTTAATCGATGCCGTGGCGCATTGGTGGTTCGATTACGGTCGGGCCATGGATGCGGCACTTACAGATGTTGTAATCTGGCTGAGATTATCGTCCGCACCTGAAGACAACGCAGGCATTATGCAGGCCTGTCGTTGATGGTGTGGATTCTCAAGCGTGAGGTAAGAGCATTTGGTGGATGCCTTGGCATGTACAGGCGATGAAGGACGTGGCACGCTGCGATAAGCGTCGGGGAGTTGTGAGCAAACTTTGATCCGGCGATTTCCGAATGGGGAAACCCACCTTCACCATTTCTTCCGTCAACCGGGCAACCGGTTGGTTGGAGAGGTGGATAAGGTATCACCGAGTTGAATAAAATAGACTTGGTGAAGCGAACCCGGGGAACTGAAACATCTCAGTACCTGGAGGAAAAGACATCAACCGAGATTCCGTTAGTAGTGGCGAGCGAACGCGGACCAGGCCAGTGCCTCATCTTCAACTAGCAGAACAGTTTGGAAAGACTGGCCATAGCGGGTGACAGCCCCGTATGCGAAAGTGATGGATGAGGACTCGAGTAGGGCGGGACACGTGAAATCCTGTCTGAACATGGGGGGACCACCCTCCAAGCCTAAATACTCGTACATGACCGATAGCGAACACAGTACCGTGAGGGAAAGGTGAAAAGCACCCCGATGAGGGGAGTGAAACAGTACCTGAAACCGAATGCTTACAAGCAGTAGGAGCCCCATAGGGGGTGACTGCGTACCTCTTGCATAATGGGTCAGTGACTTAGTTTATCGAGCAAGCTTAAGCCGATAGGTGTAGGCGCAGCGAAAGCGAGTCTGAATAGGGCGACTGAGTTCGATGAATTAGACCCGAAACCCGGTGATCTAGGCATGACCAGGTTGAAGGTGCGGTAACACGCACTGGAGGACCGAACCGTTCAATGTTGAAAAATTGTCGGATGAGTTGTGTTTAGGGGTGAAAGGCCAATCAAACCGGGAAATAGCTGGTTCTCCGCGAAATCTATTGAGGTAGAGCGTCGGACGTATACCGTTGGGGGTAGAGCACTGGATGGATGCGGGGGTCGCGAGATCTACCAATTCTAACCAAACTCCGAATACCAACGAGATTTATCCGGCAGACAGACGGCGGGTGCTAAGGTCCGTCGTCAAAAGGGAAACAGCCCTAACCTACAGCTAAGGTCCCCAAGTCACGTCTAAGTGGGAAAGCATGTGGGAATCCCAAAACAACCAGGAGGTTGGCTTAGAAGCAGCCATCCTTTAAAGAAAGCGTAACAGCTCACTGGTCTAAATAAGGGTTCCTGCGGCGAAGATGTAACGGGGCTCAAGACGTGCACCGAAGCTTAGGGTTTGGACTTAGGTCCAAGCGGTAGCGGAGCGTTCCGTAAGCCTGTGAAGCGGTCTGGTAATGGGCCGTGGAGGTATCGGAAGTGCGAATGCTGACATGAGTAGCGACAAAGAGGGTGAGATGCCCTCTCGCCGAAAGACCAAGGGTTCCTGCTTAAAGCTAATCTGAGCAGGGTGAGCCGGCCCCTAAGACGAGCCCGAAGGGGGTAGTCGATGGGAACCACGTTAATATTCGTGGGCCTGGTGGTGTGTGACGGATCGCGTGTGTTGTCTGACCTTATCGGATTGGTCAGGCTTCGAAGCGGTTCCAGGAAATAGCCCCACCGTATAGACCGTACCCGAAACCGACACAGGTGGTCTGGTAGAGTATACCAAGGCGCTTGAGAGAAGTATCCTGAAGGAACTCGGCAAATTGCCTCCGTACCTTCGGAAGAAGGAGGCCCCACATATGCGCAAGCATTTGTGGGGGGCACAGGCCAGGGGGTAGCGACTGTTTAGCAAAAACACAGGACTCTGCTAAGTCGGCTTCAAGACGACGTATAGGGTCTGACGCCTGCCCGGTGCCGGAAGGTTAAGAGGAGGAGTGCAAGCTCCGAATTGAAGCCCCGGTAAACGGCGGCCGTAACTATAACGGTCCTAAGGTAGCGAAATTCCTTGTCGGGTAAGTTCCGACCTGCACGAATGGCGTAACGACTTCCCCACTGTCTCCAGGATATGCTCAGCGAAATTGAATTCTCCGTGAAGATGCGGAGTACCCGCGGTTAGACGGAAAGACCCCGTGCACCTTTACTGCAGCTTCAGAGTGGCATTAGGAAAGAATTGTGTAGCATAGGTGGGAGGCTTTGAAGCACTGGCGCCAGCCGGTGTGGAGCCATAGGTGAAATACCACCCTGTTGTTTTCTGATGTCTAACCCAGGACCGTTAGCCGGTTCGGGGACCCTCTGTGGCGGGTAGTTTGACTGGGGCGGTCGCCTCCTAAAGAGTAACGGAGGCGCGCGATGGTAGGCTCAGGCCGGTTGGAAACCGGCTGTTAGAGTGCAATGGCATAAGCCTGCCTGACTGCGAGATTGACGAATCGAGCAGAGACGAAAGTCGGTCATAGTGATCCGGTGGTCCCTCGTGGAAGGGCCATCGCTCAACGGATAAAAGGTACGCCGGGGATAACAGGCTGATGATTCCCAAGAGCTCATATCGACGGAATCGTTTGGCACCTCGATGTCGGCTCATCACATCCTGGGGCTGGAGCAGGTCCCAAGGGTTTGGCTGTTCGCCAATTAAAGTGGTACGTGAGCTGGGTTCAGAACGTCGCGAGACAGTTTGGTCCCTATCTGCCGTGGGCGTCGATACTTGAGAGGAGTTGCCCCTAGTACGAGAGGACCGGGGTGAACATGCCTCTGGTGTACCTGTCATTCCGCCAGGAGTGCAGCAGGGTAGCTATGCATGGACGGGATAACCGCTGAAAGCATCTAAGCGGGAAGCCTCCCTCAAGATAAGGTATCTTCGAGTCGTGATAGACCATCACGTTGATAGGCCGGGTGTGGAAGTGCGGTAACGCATGAAGCTAACCGGTCCTAATAACTCTGTTCATGCTTGAGAATCCCGCCATCAATGACAGGCCTGCCCTTGCAGGTCCCGTCCAACGATGACGGACGATACCAGCCAACTTAACAACATCGCAAAATCCATCCCAAAAAGATGGACCCAATGCATCGATACAATCCGTCGGCTCCATTGCCTGGTGGCCATAGCGTCTGTGAACCACCCGATCCCTTCTCGAACTCGGCCGTGAAACCAGTCCGCGCCAATGGTACTAACGCTCAAGCGTTGGAAGAGTAGGTCGCCGCCAGGCATTGAAGCCGACGGATTATAACAACATAAAAACCCATTCATGATGA